>JAIRLV010000120.1 GCA_031259185.1 Elusimicrobiota bacterium
ATAATTGCTAATGTCTTTAAATTATTAGGATTATATTCTAGCGATTTATCAAAATATTCCAATGCGTCTTCTAAATTTTCATATGCTTTTATTTGGGCTATTTCTAAGTAGCTTTGTGAAATATTTTCTCTACTAAAAGTATTATCTTGTGCAGCCATTTCTATACTTTTGTGAAAATCTAAAATAGCTTCTTTATTTAATTCAAGCTCTTTTTTTGCCATTCCTCTAAGATAATAAAAATTACTCATAATAGGAACTACTTTTATAACTTTATCTATATCTTCTATAAATTTTTTATAATCTTTTATTTCAAAATATATCATTGCTCTATCTAAATAAGTAAAAATATTATCTTTGTCTAATTCTAAAATTTTATTAAAATCAGCAATACTTTCTTTATATTTTTTCAATCTAAAATTAGCTATTCCTCTTTGACGATATGAATATATATCATTTGGATTTTTTGCTAATGCTTTATTAATATCTTCTAACCCTTCTTCATAAAGGTTTAACTGCAATTTTGCACTTCCTCTTTTTATATAAACATCATAATCATTCAAATTTAACTCTATAGCCATATCAAAGTCTTTTATCGCTTGTTCATATAACTCAAATTGATACTTTATATATCCTATATAATAATATGCTTTACCATTATAACCATGGTTATCTAATACTATAACTTTATTAAAATCAGCTAATGCTCTACTATAATTTTTCAATTTATAATATATACACCCTCTTTTATAATAATTATCTAAATCAGGGTTTAATTTTATATCTTTATCTACTTCTTCCAATTGTAGTAATAATTTATTAATTTGATCTATATTTGTTTCTTCTTTTGTATGTGTGAATAATTTTTCCATATCTAAATTGAAATAATCTGCTTTTACATTGCTGACAAAACTTAAAATTATTATTGATACTATTGCAAAAATCTTTCTCATTTTTCCCTCTTTTTTTATTAATTTATTCTAAATCTGAAAATATTATATTCAGTTGATTCTTTAAATTCTGTAAATATTTCTCTCTTAATGCATCAGGCTGTTCAAATATTGAAGTATGTTCTCCTGTTTTAAGTATTCTTTCAGGTATAAAATTTTCTCTATAATCCAAAATTTCTTTTTTGTTATAAAATATCTGTGTCATAGTTGCTAATACATTCACTTCATACGTATAATAATTAACAGCACTATTATCAAGTATTTGAGGAAAGTTGGATATATCACATAGCTTTATAAACATATAAAAATTATTGTCTTTTTTCTTTTTAACTGCTTTTTTAAAACTTTCTATATCTTTATATTGCTCCGTAATATCAATTATTTCAAAATCTTTGTCATAAAAATATTTCATTTTTTCTACAAAAGATTTTGCAGATATAAGTGGTTTTTGGTCTATACTTTCAACTTTTAGAAACAAAGGAAGACCAAATAGTACTATTGTACCGAAAATAACAAATGTTCTGTCTGATGAAAGTGTCATTTTCCCAATTTTTCTTAAATCTATATTATTACTCCACTTTACACCATATAAAATTTTTTTATGAAAATATTCAACATATGTATAAATCTTTGTTTTTTCTTCATTTTTTTCTTCATTATATCTAAACAAAGAGTACTTCAAATACACATTACTCACACATCCATTCAACAAAAAAATAAGGCATAAACTAAATATCCATATTGTTTCAACTTTGAATTTTGGCATAAAAAAAATACTCCCTTTAGATTTTTATTCCTAAGTAAAAATTCCAGTCAATTGAAGTAAAGTCTGTTTTTTCTTCAAACAAATTTTTTTGGGTAAATTTATTTTTAAAATTTATTTTGTTATAGGTAAAAATAAAATTTGTTCCTAAAAATATGTGTTTTGCAAAAATCCAATTCATTCCAAAACCTAATCCCCCATTATATCCATTAAAATCGCTTTCAAAACCATCATTATTTAGACCAAAAAAATATTTTCCATCATTAATAAGCCCAAATCTTCCTATTAAAGACGCATTAAATTTATCAATTTTATAAATATACCAATTCAAAACTGCAAATAAATTTTTGTATTCTAAATAATTTTTATCTTTAGCAAAGACTTTTTTTTCATAATGCCCTCCTCCTGCTTTTAAGTCTCTATTTGAAAAAAAACCTGCATAACCTAAACCTACCCCAATTCTATCACTAATCATTCTTTCAATTATAAAGGCATATCTTTTATTAAAATAAGTAAAGTCAGTGCTTTGAACGGAACCATCTTGATATAAAACTCCAATATTAGGGTTAAGTAAAGAATCTTCTTTATTCATCAACCCACCAAAAAGTGTCCAACCTATCCCTCCTTCAAAATAAATTAAAAAATCATCTTTGTTAAAATTTTTAGCTCTAGCCTCTTTAATTCGTAGATTCATTTTGTCTTTCTTATTAGGGTTGTGCTTTGTCTCTAATTTATGATTCTGAATTTGACTGTCAAGCTGATTGATTTGTTCTTTAGATAAAGTTTCTGATTCTTTCATACTGATATACTGTGCTTCATTTTCTTCTGCAAAAATACTACAAACTAATAAACAAAAAAATAAAAATGTAAAAATTTTTTTTCTCATAAATACCTCCTAAAACCTAATATCTTATATTATTTTTTTAAGCATAACTGGTTCTCTACTCAATAAATTCCTCATATAATGAATCTCTTTATACATGCATCACAAACTGTTTTCTATACTTTTTATTCAATCCTTTCAATCAATTATCTTAATACCACCAGTCTGGTGAACTATCCTCGCTATATCTTATCATCCCATTAAAAACAAATGGCACTGGATACGTCAACATTATCTCATTTTCTCGGTCTCCTGTATCACCTATCACCAAATTCCAGGTCATTAACGGCGGAAAATACCTCACACTATACATATATTTACCGTCTTTCGATAACTTTTCCATTGTATAATGCGCTTGGACTGTCTCCTCTATTATTTCTTTTTCTA
>JAIRLV010000121.1 GCA_031259185.1 Elusimicrobiota bacterium
TGACAAAACTTGACTCCTTTGTCTCGGGCAATGCGAGCTAATTTTGTATATCGGAAAATCCTAGGAGATTTAGGCTATATGACTAAACAAGAAAATATAGAAAATTGGTTGAGCCTCGCTAACGATGACCTTAGATCAGCAGAGGTCTTGTATAACGAAGGCCTGTGGCTAAATGTAGCTTTTCATTGTCAGCAAGCTATTGAAAAATCTTGTAAAGGATTATATATTTATTTTGTTGACAATAATTACCCTTATTCACACGATATCAAAGAAATATTACTGAAATTTGAATCGTATTTACCAGTTCAAATTCCAAATCATATATATGATTCTGTTGATGAACTTTCTGCGTATCATATTAAAGGTCGATATGCAAGTTTTAAACAAAGATTAAACATGAAATTAAATAAAGAAAAAAATCTTAAGTATTTTATCAACAACTAAAGAGGTAATCTCATGGCTCTTGACATTGAAAAGGTAAAAATAACAGTTAAAACTTACGCTGATGAAGTTAGGCTAAAAATGCCTGTTGTTAAGGTTTTTCTGTATGGTTCCTACGCAAGAGGTAATCCAACAAAATATAGTGATGTAGACGTTTGTTTTTTATTCATAGTTTTGGTAATAAAGATTGCATTGAAGTCATGAAAGACCTTTTAAAATTGTCAAGTAAATATCAAATAGGTATTGAACCGAATGTTTTTGAGGAATCAGAGCTTTATGATGATGACCCTTTTGTAGAGGAAGTTCTACGTACAGGGATAGAAATTCAGTAAAATTTTGAACCTAAGCATCGTTAATAGCCAATAGTCCATTTATATAAAATTAAGGACTAATTTAAATGGTAAAATCTGGGTATAGCGATCACGTCACCTGGGAGCATTTGAAAGCGACTTTTTTCGATCACGTCACCTGGGTGAAAATCTCGCAACTTTTGCCGATGACGTCACCTGGAGCTTGCCGCTCCCGTACCTGAATAGACGGATGGTGGGGTGAATATCGGTTCAAGACTAAATCGCTAGCCGCCGAATTTGCGCCGGGCATTCGACCCCAAAATTTTTGTTGACATTTTTCAAATTTTGTGATCGGTTGGCCATCAGTGGCTAATCGCCACCTCGCTTAGCTTGAGAACCCAAGGAAACCCAACAGTGACACTATATCATCCATGACCTAGAACCACCCTCTTTCGGGTCGTTGGCGTCGTCTCCACGGTCAGCTCAAAATGACTGGGATCCTTGAATTTCGAGTGCGCCATCCCGCAACGATGGCCTGATTTGTGTTCATGATATCTATATCATGGCACTAAGACCGGAATAAAGAAATAAAAAAAGTCCATTTTACGTGGACTTTTTTATTTCTTTATATTATATAGATTTTGGAGTTTAATATTTATTTATAATATTATTATATTGTTTTTATTGTATTAGTGCTTGTTTGAGTGCTAATCAATAATCTTGCTAGTCAAAGTGAGCAAGCGGAATTTCTCGTCGGTGGTCTATGCGGAGAAACTCCGTTCAAACAAGAAAACGCTGGTCCGCAAGAGTTATTATCAATGTTTTATTCTCAGCGGTTTTGACAACAGGAGCTTTTTCTTGCTCGTTCAGGCGGTGGTATACTTTTTGGCCGTTTTCAATTGTAATCACGCTTGAGCGGTACATTTTCGATTGGCCGAACGGATCACTTTTGGATCACTTTTCTTGGCCGTTTCCACAAGGACAGTATAAAATACTTTTAAGTTTACTGTAATATTATAAATTTATAGCTTCTAATTGGATTTATGCGGTTTCTTCTTCGAATTTAACCAATACTTCTGTTCTCCCGCCAACAACTAAAGCCACTTTATAAATTTTATTGCCCAACCCCCTATATGGTTTAGTATAATTTTGGTTATCTATTTGTTTTAAAGCTGTCATTGCCAAATTATTCATCTTGTTTAAGTCACTCGCTGTGGCTTTTCCAATTTTTGTCCGCTCATTTGTCTTTTCAAATGGGCAGTATTTTATCTCAAAAATAAAGCGTGTCCCATCTGGCGCCTGATAACTAGCATCATATTTACCATCGCCTACAGAAACTTCATGGTCTATCTTCTCGCCCGCCAAGTACATGGCCGCTTTAAAAAGCGAATGATAATAGGCCTCATGACTCTCATGAGTGCTATAGGAAAAATCTGACAAAAAATTACCGAATGCATCCTGAAAACCTGTCACATCCATTGCAATTATAGAATTCAACATTTTTATCGCATTTTGTTGCGCATCCAATGGTTGTTTTATTGATTTCAATGACAATAAAAGAGGAATAATACTAGTTTTTACTTCTAAATTTGGAATTTTTAGAGAAAATTCTGGATTTCCGGAAGTTTTAAAAATTTTATCTACAGTGAGATATCCAGTTTGAAATAATATCGGTATGGATTCTAATTCATTACCAAGCTGTATTATATTCAATGTATCATTAATCGTTTCTAAATCTTTAAATTCCATAACGTCAACCATACCAGACCGGATAAGGTTAACTAAAAAACTTGGAACTCCACCAGTCCGTGACCAATAATCACCAAAAAAATTAGTATTAAACATATTGAGTATAGACCATGGGTTTAAAACTGATGTTACACCATCCCATGAATAACCATCATACCATTGAAATATTAATTCCTTTAAATCAGATATAGTTGCTTCTGGCTTCATCGCTTTATCATTTTTTAAACTATCAAGCATATTTTGCATATATTGTGGATATAGACGATCGAGTTCGGCTTCTGTTATTCCGCATATAGTCGAATATTTTGGACTAAGAGTTATATCTTCAAGATTATTTAATGCTGAAAAAATAGATGTTTGCGCAAATTTAGAGACACCAGTTATAAAAATAAAACCACGTTGATCATTAACGGCCTTAAGGACAGCATAAAACCTTTTTAAAGTATTTTGCATTTCAATAGCTAGACTTAGTTCTTCAATTTGTTTAACAATAGGAGCATCATACTCATCAATCAAAATAGCAACTGGCAGATTATATTTTACATTTAGATCAACAATGAGCGCTTCAAAAATATCAACGTAATTAGTGCCACGAAGTGCTATTTTTTCTAAATTTGCTATAGTTAAAAGTTTATTAATTAACCCTTCTTTTACTGTCGTAATGCTTTCATCGTTAATTGATGCAAGACTCAAATTGATAACAGGATATCGTTTCCAGTTATAATCAGCATCATATATCCATAGTCCATTAAATAACTCCTTATTACCTTTTAATATGTTATATAAAGTATCAACTAGTAGTGTTTTACCAAACCGACGAGGCCTCGATAAAAAATATGGTTTATACCTTTTAAGAATCTCATAGAGAAACATAGTTTTATCGATATAAATAGATTTATCATCTATTAGATGTTTAAAGCTATCCAAGCCAAGGGATAATGGGTTCATAACAATTTACCTAAATAATGCAACTGGTGAATATTTATTGCAATATAAATTACACTAAAAACAATAATTGAATACGTTATACCTATATATTAAAAACTAAATTGCCATGTTTAGTTGCCTTTGCCCAGTTTCCGCTAAGAGAGACGCCCTGATGAG
>JAIRLV010000124.1 GCA_031259185.1 Elusimicrobiota bacterium
AAGGAGTTTCGTAGAATATGTACTAGATATGATAAATTGGATGTTAGCTATATTGGATTTGTTTATTTTTGTTTTAGCATCATTTATTTAAATTGTGTCAACACACCCTAGTCTGCTACACTACATAGCAGGAAACTTTTTATAAAAAGCTAAAATTTCAAATACAGCATACAATTGTTTGGTTGTAGCGATAGGACGGACAAGTCCCGTCATCGCCGTTTAATTTTTTAACGCTTTAAAAAAAATATTCAGCTGGTATTTCACTAAAGGCAGACAGTAAAAAAACAAAAAAAGCCAAAAAATATAAAGTAATGCTAAATGAGAAGCGTATATTTTTATTTTTCAAAAAATAAAAAAAAGAGAAATATATATTGTATGAAAATAATTTGTGAAAGTTCATATTATAAATTTTATCCTAAATCAAGCGCAGAATTGAATAATTTTGAATACAGCGTAAGCGAATTGGTGCAAGTAAAAGATTATTGGACATTCAAAGAGCTAGCAAATTTGGAAAATTATAGTATAAAAGCTTGGAATTTTCAAGATGTCGTAGCAACTAAAAATTATTGCGGTAGGATAGAAGATGTGTTATTTGAAAATAAAATTATCTTTGAGTTGAAAACTAAACAATTGAAAAATCTGGCTACTATAACTGACAAATTAATATATTATTCTATGGATTATATTTTTTGCGATATTTTGCCCCAAGCAGGCTACTATATTGGCAAGCAACAATTACGAAGTTTTTGGGGATATTTTGATGCACGAGGTTCTGGAAAATGGACGATTACAAGGGGGGTTATATATGAGTAAAATACTACAGGCAAGCTGTGAAAATTTACAAGTCAAAGTTGCTAACCAGAATGTAGAAAATGTAAATATTTTGTCAAGTGGAAAAACAAAAAGCAACGGGTATCTTATGATGGATAAATCTGAATTTGTATATATCGCAATACCGATTGAAAGTATGAAAAATATACTTGATGAAGTGAGTAATTTAGCAAGTAATGTGAATGATCTTATAAGCAAAATCACTGTTGCAAATCTAGGCGTGCCAACTCAAGGCTGGGCTAGTCCTCCGACACTGCCGACGGTTCTTGTAAGCGTAAGTCAAGCGATTGACAAATTGCAAAGTGAAATTAACGAATTAAAGGAGAATTTGCAATGAGATATTTAGTTGTAGCGAATACATATGATCATAATCATTTTATAATTCTTGGTATGTATAAAAACGAAAAAAATGCAAAAAATAAAATTGAATCTATGAAAATAACGGACAAAGAATTTTGCGAGCTTTTTTATTTTGAAATACAGCCGATAGAATTTGAGGACTAAAAATAATGCTAGACTTAACAGGCGAGTTAAAAAATAATGATTTAGAGCTTAAAAATGCTACTGTATATCGTGTAAAAAATTTGTTTGATATTCAACAAGGCGATTTAATTTATCTCCAAGATTGGGGAGTTGATTTAAATTATTGGATTTTGGACGATTTGAAGTTTCAAGATATGACATTTATTGCGTATTTGCAAAGCAGATGTATTGATTATGCTATACAAATAGAAAATATTGAAACTGTTATTCAAGAATTTATTAGTCGCATAAAAATGTCTATAAATAATTAAAGGATTTCTAATATGGAAATTTGGAATGAATATAATTTGATTAATTTGAATGATTTTGAAAATATGAATATTCCTTATTTCCAGTTTTCAAGAAATTTGGAAAATTTGGGCAATAAAGATTTTAGAGTTTTTAAAGGTTTTGGATTGTATAGTATTCTTGTTGACAATGTTTTACTGATTCCATATCTGAATGGAAAAAATGGCATAGCTAATCCTACAAGAACTCTAGGAGCATATATTGACGAAAATAATAATCTATGGATAGGGTATAAACAAGAGGAGTAAAATATATGGCTTACACCAAAGAAAACGGCTATATACCTACTACTTTTGACGACATTATGATAAAATTAATGCAAGGCATTAATTCTCAATTCAACACTAATTATACTATTGAAACTTTTCAAGGCACAAATTTCTACAAGTATTTTTATGCTCTCGCTCAACTATTAGCTCAAGACGAGATTGATACTTCTTTGATTTTTGAACGATATAAAGACTATATTAGAACTACTAACGAAAAAATTGCTATTCCAAAAACTCCTATCATTGGACTAATCGATACTTTTGATAAAAATGGTATAAAAATATCTGTGAGAAAAGTTACAACTGATAATGCAGGCAGACTGGCTGTCTGCGCACTTTTAGACGCTTCGGCTAGCGATTACCAACAAAAAAAACAATTAGTTCTTGAAATTCTAGCCCAATATACAGTAGCAGGATTATTTTATGACGGCACAGAAACAGGCTCTATTACATTATCAAATAATCAAGTTTTTGATTTTGCTTTTTATTTGCCGAATTATTTTTCTACTAATCTCAAATTGACTATCAATCTTTCGCATAATACTCAATTAATCTCCGAATCGATTGATGTCATACAAAAAACTTTGCTTAACAATATTGCAGCTAATTATTCTCTCGGCGTTGATTTTGAACCTGAAAAGTATTTTACAATTTCTAGAGACGCAAATTATGCCTCAAAAGTTTTACTGGAATATTCCAACTCTAAAACAAGTAATGTTTTTGTCAGTTCTATATATACTGCTTCTTTCCAAGATTTTTTTACTTTTGACCAGCAGAATGTAGAAGTGATAATTGTTTAAGAAGTTCTTTGATGTTGCCTAAAATTAATTTCAATATCTAAAGTATTAAGTAATTTAGAAAAATTGTTAAATGTAAAGTTTTTGTTATCAAAAATGTTGTAGAGTGTTTTTCTCGCGACAGATGTTTCTTTTGATATTTGATTTATTCCGCCTTTTTGCGCTATAGAAATAAGTTTAAGATTTCTAAGAAAAGTTTTTAAATTTTTTGTTCTTTGATATCTTTTTATAGTCATTTTGATAAAGTATTGCAAATATTCTTGGTTGTCTTTTAAATCATCTGCAATAAATTTATCATATTTTGTTAATTGTTTATTTTCCATTTTTAGCCTCCTCATCTATAATTTTTTGATATTCTTTGAAAATTATTTTTGCTTTTTCTATATCTTTTTGTTGAGTATTTTTTTCACCGCCTACTAGCAATATAATATACATGCTTTTATATTCTGCTATATAGACACGATAACCGCTTCCAAAATAAAATTTTAATTCTTTTATATTAGTTCCTACTTGCTTTATTACTCCGCAATATCCCTCTTGTAGCCTATTGATTCTTGTTTCTATTCTTTCTTTTGTTTTAAAATCTTTTAAATTTTTGAACCAATTTTTATAATATTTTGTTGGATATAAAATCAATTTTTTTTGTTCCTTATTATTTATGTATAATATTTTATACATTATTTTTATATGAAAAGCAAGAAAATAAATTTTAAAAGGAATTAGGTACGGTAAAGTTTTGAATTGTTTTTACCTGAAATTTTATTATAAACTTAACGCTTTTCATCCAAAACTTTACCGCAATTAAGCACAATTTTAGTTTCTTAATAAACTAAAATTTATGCTTTATCACGACACTATTTTTTTAAGGAATTAAAATGCAATATTTTAAAGGCGATCCAGTAGAAAAAAAGTTTGTAGTGAGTAGTAGTCAAGTATTTCTTGGCATTTTTGCCGAATTGCAAAAGTTTTTTGATGATGCGTATAATTGCTATAAGCTAGGCGAAGCTTTGTATGATGAAAACACGACTGTCCTGACCAGAGCAGTCGCAAGAGATGTTTTTGCCAGATCATTCAACCAGATCATAGAAAAATGGCAATTCGTAGGATCTTT
>JAIRLV010000245.1 GCA_031259185.1 Elusimicrobiota bacterium
CTTCTTCTTCTTTTTCTTTTGGCATTTCATTTGCCGTTATAGATGATAAAGACTTTGATAACACTTTTTGAGCTTCAGCAGGTTGTGTTTGAAATATATTATACCAATCAGCCGTTGAATTTGTTTTGATCTTTTCTTTTTCCCAATTTAGTCTTAATGGTAATGCTTTTCCTTTTACAAATTGTTCTGGCGTAAGCTTCGGATTTGCTATTTTAGCTCTTTCAAAGTATGGTTTAAGTTGTTTTTGTATTTCAATTAATTTTGTAGTATCTTTTTCTATTTCAACAAGAGCAGCAAGTGTATTGGCTGAGGTGTTGTCGTTGTCTAATCTTTTAATTTCTTGTGCTTTATCTTTTGCTAGTTGTGCACCAGTTTTGGCTAAATCTTTAACTCTTCTTCCAAGACTTGAATTAGAAATTGATTTTCCAACATCTCCAACAATTGTTTTTCCAGCTTCCGTTACACCACCCGCCACCATTCCAACAAGATTTTGAGATGTTTTTTTACCAGATTTATATCTTAGTTTTGCTAATTTTGCATTTAGTTGTGGTATAGCATTTTTTACTTTTACTTTTGCATTAAACCTTCCATTTGTTGAAATTATTTTATCTCCATAAGCGGCATCCCAATATTTTGTTACTTGCTGAATAGCTGCATTTCTAAATTTTTCTATAAGAGCGCTTGCTTCATCTTCTACTTTTTGCTTTGCATTTGCATAGGATTTTGTTTCTGTTCCGTCAGAACGATGTGTTCTAAATATTCCTATACCTTCTTGTATAACCGTTTTAATTGCTTTATTTATAGATTCTTGAACATCTTCTTTTTTTCCATAGTTTTTCTTTATATGTTCTAAGGCTGCATCGCATATTTTATTTATTTCATTAATGTAATCTTCTTCGCTTTGTAATTTTGGCGTTTGATTTTCTTTATTGTCTTTTATATTATTTTGTTCAGAAGGTGGTTTTTCTTGAGAAGGATCAGAAAAATCATCTTGAGAATTTTTGGATGGTGGGCTTCCTTTTATTTCGCCAGAAGAATTGTCTGATGAACCTGCTGGAGGGTTTTCTGTTTTTTTTGTAATGTTTTCTTGATTATCATTAGGGTTTTTACTAGGAGGAGTTTCTTGTTCTTTATAATTTGTGTCAATAAATTGTTTTAATTCATTAACGTCTAAACCTTTATTGCGAGCAATAACTTCTATTACTTGTGAAGGATCTTTTTCTTTTTGAATAACTTCATCTAATTTTTTTGTATCTCCTTCTTTCCATTTTTGAAATATTTTAAGTGCATTATTAAGTTTTCCAATATGTTCTTCTTTTTTTATTTTTCCAATCCCTGCAGTAACAAAATTTTGTGCTGTTTTAAGGCTAAATTCTTGGTCAAACTTTGGTGGGTCTGGTATTCTTTTTAATGCTTTTATTTTCATTCGCATATCGCCCATTGAATCTCTATATAATCCTACCAAAGATTCAAGATTGCTTGCTCCAGTACCATTAAGCATTTTTCTAAATCTTTTGACTTTATTGTCTACAAAAGCATCTTTGTCTGCTTGGCCCATAAGTTCAAATGCTTTTTGTGTCATTGTTCCAGCATATACTAAATTTGCTATTATTGGAATTGCTGATATTGGGTCTTTCATTAGAGGCAATAATTTTTTTAAATCAAATGGAGTTTCTTGATCGTTCATATTGGATAAAACATGTTTTACCTTACTAAAATCGCTAAATGCCGTTTTATCAATACTGTCTCTTACAAATTGTCTTAATGTTACAAAAGCTGTTTTAAAGTCTTTACTTTGTAATGCTGATATTAATGCTTTTTCAGTATCGTTGTCAGGGGTTGGAGTTTCTTCAATTTTTTCTCTTACGTTTGGATTATTTGGACTTAGTTCTTCATCACCATCATCTACTTCTTCAGCACTTCCTTCTTCTTTGGGAGGTGGTTCTGCTTGTGCTGCTTTTCCTTTTTCTTCTGGTTTTTTATTTTTTGGTTTAAGTTGTTTAGTAATTTGAAACATTCTACCCGTTAAAACTCTTTCCATTGCACTTGTTGGGTTTTGAAGATAACCAGTTACTGCATTTAATATATTTTCTAAGGTTGATATATCATCTTTGTTTTTTTGTATAGCTTTATTGACGTGTTTTTCTGTTTCATCAGTAAACTTACCATCATTTTTTCTGACAAGATCTTGTATGTCTTGTATTATATCTTTTGCTGTTTCCATATCTGCTTCTTTAAGTGTATGATATTCTTTAAAACTAATCATTTGAATCTCCATAATTAACTTTGAAAAGTTAACTTAAATGATAGCAAATAAAACAGAACAATATGTATTAAACAAAGGTATTGAATGGATTGTTGAACAAAATTTTAAATATGTAATTCAGATTTTAAACTTTAATGGCGATGTTTTGGGAGAGACAAGGCAAGATAATGTTTATTATAATGGAATTACATGTTCACTTATAAATAATTCTCTTGTTTGGACGGGTTTTGAAAAAGAAAATACTATTGTTATTGCTAATGGTACAGCAAGTTTTGTCAGGATTTATATATTAGAATCAAATATTAAAAAACAATTATTGTTTACTCTTATGCTTTATACTCCGTTTGATGTTAAGATAGGTGATAAGTTTACGTTTGACTTTATTGCTTTTGATAGAAAAGATACAGTTTATACAAAAATTGAAGTAGATGGTTTAATACCTGATATTTCAGGAAAAGCAGATGTTAATACTGTATATACTAAAACGGAGACTGATAACGCTATTTTATCCGCAATAGAAGATATACCAGAAACTGATTTAAGCGGTTATTATACTAAAATTGAAGTTGATAATTTAGTTGGTGATATTGCTGCTGCTCTTGATGCTATTAATGGAGAAGAGGTTTAAACTACTTGA
>JAIRLV010000285.1 GCA_031259185.1 Elusimicrobiota bacterium
AATCAAATGATTACTCGTTATAAAGAACAAGACCCGCAAAATGCAGAAAAAGAATTAGCTGAAACAAAAATACTAATGGATAGATTGCATACTCACTTAATGGAACAAGGACAAAAATTAGCAAATGTTAGCAAGTAGTTTTTTTAAATTAGCACCACTTTCACCAAATATTCAATCTCAAATAACAAAAACAATAAAAATAGAAGATAAAGTAATAGAATTTGGCGTTAACCCAGTTCTTATAAACAGTAAAACAAGTATTAGAACTGGTAATTTCGAATTTTCATTTTTAAATAATGTTTTCCCAATAAAATTTACCGGTCTTGGAACAATTACAAAGATAGATAAAAATAAATTAAAACAAAAACTAGAAGCTTTTATAAAACCAACAGATAGAAAATATATTAAACTTTCTGAATTTACTCATATGAAAAGTATATTTACTTTTGATATAGATGCTTATCTTGATGATTGTTTTAAAAATATTAAAATAGAATCTTTTAATTCATCTTGGGATAGAGTTGCTAAATTAAAAATTATTCCTCCACATATGGTAAGAGGATTTGCTATGCGTATAGATATAGAAAAATATATTGGAACATATTTTAAAAAATATATTGAAAAACATCCAATTATGCGAAAAGATTTAGTTAAAGCTTTACCAAAGGAAGCATTAAAAGTATTTAATTTAAAAGAAGAAAATTTGTTTAATTTTATTTATGAATATAGTACAAATAGAATTATAGGAAGATTAAAACCAGAGTATGTTGCTATGATAATTTATACAATTACAAAATTAAAAAATAGTAAAATGTTTGGTTTTAATAGAATATAAAAAAGGAGAAAACTATGGGCAAAGACAAATCCCCAAAAAAAGAGACAAAAAAGTCTCCGAAAGAAGCTCCTGCTAAAAAGCAGCCAGCTAAGAAAAAAAAGTGAGGTGAATGCCCCTGAATTTCAGGGGCATTTTTTTAACCTCTTGACAAAACTGTTTTTACTTGATATACTGTCTTTAACGAAAAGGAAATTTTAAATTGGAAAAAACAAAATATAAATTTAACCTAATTCCAGAATTAGTTCAAAAACACATTCTTAATATTCTTAAAGTAAAAAATATAAATGTAAAAAGTGTTGATTATGTTGAAATGGGAAATAATGAAGAAGGTGAGATTATAAATATAACTGTGTTTATAACGCCAAAAATATATTATGATTTAATTGATGTAAATTGTAGTGTTAAAAAAGATAAAAGGTTTAAAATATGAAAAATATAATTATAAAAGATGGTAACGCATATAATATTATGCAAGGTAATTCTTTTGATATTTCAGAAGAATTACCAAATAAGATTTTTATACTAAATGTAAACAAATTTGGATATTTTTTAGAAGAAGAGCAAAGTTCTGAATTTAATTTAGTTAAAAAATTTTACGGAGATGTAGAAAAACAAACAAGTAGAATTCTTTCTACATTTAAAATTTTTAAAAATAATTTAGGAGTTTTATTTTCAGGGCCAAAGGGGTTAGGAAAATCTTTAACAATAAGAAATATTTGTGATACAGCAATAAAAGATAATTTCCCGGTAATTTTAATAAAAGAAAATTTGGGAAATGTTTCAGATTTTATTCAAAAAATAGTTCAACCGTGTATTGTTGTATTTGATGAATTTGAAAAAACTTATAAAGATTATAATAAAGAAAAATCAGATGATTTAGAAACACAAGATTCAATGCTCGATTTATTTGATTCAACTATGAGTGGAAAAAAATTGTTTTTACTTTCTTGTAATAGTGTTAATGATATATCAGAATTTTTACTTAGTAGGCCTGGCAGAATTCATTATCATTTTAAATTTAATAGAGTAAAAATTGCTGAAGTTCGTCAATATTGTAGAGATAATTTAAAAGAAGAATATTTTAATTTAATAGAAGATATTTGTATGTTAAGTACAAAAATTGCTGATTTTTCTTTTGATATGTTAAAAGCAATTACTTTTGAGATAAATAATTATGGAACTCCAATAAAAGAGCTTGAAGAAATTCTTAATCTTTCAAATAATAATGATAAATCTTGTTATGAAATAATAATAGAAACAGATATTGGAATATATACTGCCGAAACGTACATTAATCTTTCAAGGGATTGTGTTAATGTTAGACTTAGCAATGATAAATTTGAATATAGTGATTTTACTTTTAATTTTACTAAATGTAAATGGACTGGTAGAGAAGATGGCTCTATGGAAATTGATAGTAAGTATATTATTTATAGAAATAAGGATAATGAAAGATGTAATCCTATAAAATGTTTACTTATTCCAAAAAAGAGTCTTTATCTTAGCGGTTTGAGAAATGATGAGTGGTAGAGAAAAATGAATGAAAATATTTTAGAAAAAGTTGATGAAGTTGAAAAATCCTTAAAAAAAGGAGAACTTTCAGTCGCGCAAGGAAATATTATAAAAATTTGTGAAACTGTTAAAGAATTTTTATTAAAGAAAAACGAAGATTATGGCAATAGCGCATTAGATGGCATTGGTATATTTAGTAAAATGAAATCTTCTAATGCTATACTTCAAAGATTGGACGATA
>JAIRLV010000004.1 GCA_031259185.1 Elusimicrobiota bacterium
TAATTCTATTTTCTATAATATGAACTGGAACTGGCAAAGATCCAGCTTTTAGAACAATTGCCAAATTTTTTGCTTCTTCTGGCGTAAAATTTCCTTCAATTATCGCATTTCCATCAGGGATTCTAGAACGAATGACAGGAGCAGATTGAACTATCCCATCCAAAACAATAGCTAATTGTTTATTTATATTCCTTCCAGTAATGTCAGAAAACTTGACTGCTCCTTCACTATTAAAGTTTAAAGCAACATATGGAGCGCCATATTCGCCGCCAACTTTCACTTCTGCATTTGAAAGCATCGCTCCAGTAAGATTCGTATCCTTTCTAAGCGCATAATAACCATAATCTTTTCCTCTCAAAATTTCAATATTTTCCGGTAATCTTTCAGTCGCAATTTCTCCAACATCATTCATATAATCGCTAGTTATAATTTTATCATCTACTAGTTTAAATTCTAATAATGCTGTTTTTCCAATTAAATCAATAGCTCTATCTGGGTTTTTTATTCCTGGCATCTGCACACTAATCCATTTATCGCCTTGTTTTGAAATCAAAGGTTCCGATACTCCAAATTGGTCTATTCTATTGCGAATAATTTCTATAGATTGTTGTTGCGCCTCTGATAAAGAAATATTTTTTGGCAAATTTTCCACTTCTAACTCTAATATTAAATTCATTCCGCCTCTTAAATCTAACCCCAAATTTAATATTTTTTCTACAATAGGATCTCTAAGGTTTTCTCTTGTCTCTTGTTCAGTAGCGGTCATTGAATACCATCTAAAAGTCGGATATAAATTCCATATCGCAAAAGTCAAAACAATACCTATAAGTATAAGCCTTATATTTAGTTTACTCATAAAAACTTATTCTCCTTTTAATCATGAAATTTTGTTAAAAACTATAATCATATTTTTGAATCAAAAAATTTTAATTAATTTTAACCCTACAAAAAAGCCTACAAAACTTAATAAAATATTAAAAAAAATATTTAATATAGAAAAAAGTATTTTTGCATCGTAAATCAGTTTTATAGTTTCTAAATTAAATGTAGAAAAAGTACTTAAACCACCTGCAAAACCTACTACAAAAAATAAATAGGTCTTTGAACTTATTTCATTGGAAAATCCAAATATTATACCTGCTAAAATGCTTGCTATAACATTGCAAAATAGAGTGGAAAATGGCAAAATCATATTATAATTAGTTAAAATTTTTGCTATTAAGAATCTTATACTTGTTCCTAAAAAACCGCCTATACCAACAATAAGAAAATCCATTATATATAGCTCTTATTTATTATGATTTTATAATTTTTATTATTGAATCTTTTAGAATCAAAATTTTCACATCATCAGCAATATAAATATAAACAGCATTTTGCTCGTCCGTTCTAAAAGAATCTACGATCCCATAAATCCCGCCATTTGTTATAACTCTGTCTCCTTTTTTTATTTCAGAAACCATTTTTTGATGTTCTTTTGCTTTTTTTGCCTGAGGACGAATAAGAAAAAAATAGAAAACAACCAATATCAATATCATTGGCAAAAAACCTATAATAGGATTTCCTGTTTTTGGGGTTACGGTTGCATCTGCATATAATAAATCAAACATAAATATCTCCTCTTAATTACAAAAACTATTTTTTTTAAAATGTTTTATAAAATTATTTTTAGTATACAAAAAATTATCATCCAAAATTGAATTTTTCACCATATTAAATAATTTTAACATAAAATTTATATTATGTAAAGTATTTAATCTAAAAACTGTTATTTCGTCAGACTTAAAAAGATGATGTAAATATGCTCTAGAATGATTTTTACATGTATAACAATCACATTCAGAATCAATTGGCAAAAAATCATTTTTATATTGAGCATTTTTTATATTAATTTTACCATTAAAAGTAAATAATGTCCCATTTCTAGCATTTCTAGTCGGCATAACGCAGTCAAACATATCTATCCCACATTCAACAGCTTTCCAAATATCAATTGGAGAACCTAATCCCATAAAATATCTTGGTTTATCTTGGGGCATATATTGACTTGTAAATTCTAATATTTCATACATTAAATCTATTGGCTCTCCTACGCTTAACCCCCCAATCGCATAACCGTCAAAATCAATATCCAATAAAGATTTTAAACTTTTTAGCCGCAAATCTTTATACATTCCACCTTGTATAATCCCATATAAAAATTGTGAATTGTCATTGTTTTTTTCAAATTCTTTTTTACATAATATAGCCCATTTTGTAGTTATATCAACAGATTTTTTGACATAATCATAGTCTGTTGGATAAGCGACACATTCATCAAAGCACATCATAATATCTATTCCAAAATCTCTTTGAAGTGAAATAACTTTTTCAGGAGTAAAATAATGTTTGGCTCCATCTATATGAGATGTAAAATGAACCCCATTCTCATCTATTTTTCGTAAATCCCCTAAACTAAAAACTTGAAACCCGCCACTATCTGTCAAAATCGGTCGTTCAAAATTTATAAATTTATGTAATCCGCCGGCATTTTTTATAGTTTCTATCCCCGGTCTTAGATATAAATGATATGTATTCCCCAATATTATTTTTGCATTTAGTTCGTATAAATCTTGTGAAGTAAGCGATTTTACGCTTCCTTTTGTCCCAACTGGCATAAAAACAGGGGTGCTTATGCTACCATGTTTAGTATTTATTTGCCCTAATCTAGCGCTACATTCGCTAGATTTTTTTAAAATTTTAAAGTGTTCCATGATTTTAAAATAACCCATAAATTAAAGAATCGTAAAAATCTATAGAAATATACAAAAATATTTTTTCAATTTTACAAAAATCTTAAATTTTAATAACAT
>JAIRLV010000223.1 GCA_031259185.1 Elusimicrobiota bacterium
ATATAGCATTGCTAACTTAAAAGAAGATAAATATAATACGACATACGATGTATATACCAACCTTGAGTTATCTGTAGACGACGTTTCAAAAGAATATGCGAAATTTGTTGATACTGCTGGTAATTGGGGAACAGATTTTGATTTAAGAATATTGGCTGAGATATATAATGTAAAGATTACTAGTCGTGGAGAAACCAATGTGAATGAAATATGTATATATGACCCACAGGACTATGGAAAAGAAGCGCTAGGAGAAATATTTGTGAGAAATTTTGCTAATCTCCATTGGGTTCTATCGCTTGAAAACACTGAAGAATCGGTAGATAATGATGGAGGAGGAGATTGTGCATATTATGCGTTTTATCAAGGTTTACGATTCAACGATATTGATGATATAAATCGACAAAATCAACAAGACATAGAAACAAGTGCGATGAATAATACACTAAAAGGGCATTTAATAAATTTAAAAAATTTATTTAATAAGCCTAATAAGCATCATAGGGCTAACATTATTAATAATTTAACTACTGATATAAATATTTTTATTATGAAGGATGATCAACAACAAAAACAAGAGAAGCAACAATTAGATGAATCGGAAGAGCAAACTTTTATAAATGTTGAAGTTGAAAGAGTAATTTCTACTTCTGATGAAGAATACCTTGATTTATATATTAAAATGGATAATGAAAAAAGATCAGAAATTTTTAAAAGTGAAAGAAATATAAAAAAAGAAGATTCTAGAAATTCAATGATCAATGAGATAAAAAATGATATGGAAGGGTTTTTTGATTGGCTAAACTCTTTTCCTTCTTGGGTAAAAAGTATATGGAGCAGAACCAAAGATGCTCATACTTATTCTGGAAGAATATCAGGCATAAGTTTAGATGATTTTATCGGAATTATATCAAAAGCTGTAATAATTATAGCTTGTATATTCTATCCTCTTGTTTATGTGCTATTGACACTCTTTAAACTTATATTCAGTTTATTTGCTAATTTAGTGGCAAAAATATTTAGTTCAAAAACTTTACAATATAAAAAAGAAAGTAAAAATGAAAATGAAATAAACATAGATTTTTCTAATTCGTTATTTAGAAAAGCAAAAAAAGATTTGAACAATAAAAAGATAACAGAAAAAGAATATAAAGATTTGATACAAAGAGAAACGGAACAGATGTTGATGGATGAATATATAAGAAAGAAAGGTAATTTAAGCGATTTGAATATAACTGTATCTGGAGAAAAGAATAAACTAGCTACCGACGCTATAAGATTAGCAATCAAAAATTTTAATAACAGAGTTAACATATTCGTTTCTAACTCAAAAATACCTGAAAATAAAAAGAACGAAGTAATTATATCAACAGTGAGATTTCCAAATACAATAATAGTAAGAGACACAAAAAAGAATAATATAGTAGATATTTATAGTAATATGTACGGCGAGTTAGAAAGCATGACAGAAGGACTTGAAAATGTAATGATGGGATCAAAGCAAGATTTATCCCTATTGGCTGGAACGGGTATAGATTTGTCTGGATTAAGTAAACCAAAAACTATTATTGCAGAAAAGTTTTATTTTGGTGCACAAAAAAAACAAATAGCAGATATAATGAAACAATTAAAAGGTAATAAAGGTAACACAATAATAGATTTAGAAAACGTATCTGACAAAAATATAAATACAATCACTAGCGCCATTTTGAAAGAAGTAGCTGAGAATGAAAATATATCAAAAAATATTGTTTTTAGAAAAAATGGAATATATTTTGGTGCAACTAGTGGAAAAGTTTCAACTTATTTAGCAGAATGGAAGTCAATACAACAAAAAACTAATCAGAATATTTTAGAAAAAAGTTTGAAGTTTCAATATAAAAATATTGATTTAGAAGCTAGTCAGTTAGATTTGAATATTGATGAACATTATGTAACAGAAAATATAGAAGAATTGACTGAAGAAAATTATACAAACATTGGAAATGTAAATGATTTTGGAAGTGGTGATGAAAGACTTTATTTTGATGGAAATATTAGAAATGAGATAAGGCAATGGGAATCTTTATTTAGTACAGAAATCCTACCTGATAAAGTAAAGATAACCGTAAAAAAAGATAAAATGAAACAATTAGCAGAAGCAAAAAATCTAGCTAAATTTGTTAAAGGATTAAGGCAATTTGAAATTCAATACAGAGATATAAAAAAAGGAATTGAAATAGTATTGCCAGAAATAGAAGCAAATAATGAAGATAGCGAAAAAGAAGCTAGAAAAAAAATAAAAGAAGCGGCTGAGTTTTTCATATATGAAATGAAGAAAAACTTTTTTGCAGATCATAGAGATTTTATTTTGGTAAACGAAAGAGGTAATTTATTGAGTATCGGTAATACTAAGTTACATGGGACAATAGATACAAAATTGATAAATCAAAAAGTCCTAGTTATACCAGAACATGTTTTGACAAATGAAGCGTTATTTAGAGAATGGTTAAGGCGAATGCTCTTGACAGAAGAAATGAGAAATGTACCAGAAATCATTTTAGGTTTGGATAAGGCAGAAATTTTGCCACTAGCAATAGGCAACATATTACAAAATTCTTTTGCGAATGAAGCGATAAAAATTGTTAATAGGAAAGGCGAGAATTTACTATTCCAAGATGAAATAATGGCTCCTAATATATTATATAATAAAGAGACAAATACTTTTACAATTGCAAATTCCAGAATGAATGCTAATATAGAACTAGCTTTACAACAACATTTTGGGAATAATAATATAAGCAACATTGTTATATCTGATCTATTTGCAAAATCTCAAGAAGATATGAATAGACTGATGACATTATTAAAAAGATATAATTATACAGGAGACATAGAAATAAAATCTGTAACAGGAGCTAGTGTAAAACTATGGCAAGAAAATTTATTTAATGAAGGAGCTTTAGTGCGCGATATATCTTCAGTAGAAGAATTAGAAGAAGTTATGAAATTTTTGGAACAGAAAAAAGAAGTTTTTGATAAAGGAGAAACGGAAAGCGAATATGCTTCTACGCATATCATATTTAATATGAATTTTGGAGAAAAAACAAAAAAAGTTTATAAAAGAATAAATAATATGATTAATACTGGATTTTTGGGAAATGTCACTATAATGCAAAGAGGAGAAATTATAGCAAGTAATGGCAAGCAAATTTTAGATAGAGAAAACCAATATCTTCACTTGCGAGACACAAAAGTGAATAAATTAAATAAAATAAAATCATCTATAAAAACAACTTCCCCAAATGAAGCATTAGTATTTACAGAGATAAAAGGTAAAGATGATACTGAAAAACGAAATAATCAAAAAGCTGAAGAGGAAAAGATAACAATATTAAAGGATGGCTCTAATATTCCAATATTTAGAGGGAATGTTGTTGCTGTGATAAAAGGAGCAACCACATATATTATAAATAATATAACTGCACAAGACGCAGTATTAAATAAACAAGCTATTACTTCGGCTGATATTATTAAACTTAGCACAGAGAGTGCTAAAGCTATTAAAGCATATAGTCTTGACTTTGTATTAGAATCCAGAAAATTATTGAAAAATGATAATAATATCAATAGATCGTCTATTAGGCATCTTGATAGCGCTGCATAATACTTTTTTATAATCCAAAAACAAAAAAAAAGAGTTAGTAGAAAAATACTAGCTCTTTTTTATATTTTTATAAGATTGATTTATAACTAAACTTTCTATATGATTTATATCAAAAAAACTTTTCTTTTATTTTAATTTTAACGCTAATTTTTAAATTTTATAAGTTTAAATCGCATTTTTTAATGGGATATATTGACACGCAATAAAAAAAACAATATAATTTTAAAAAAATAAACGAATTATTTAGGAGATATTTTTGTGCCGATTAATCAAAAAATAAATTTTTATAAAATGTCTGGAAGTGGGAATGATTTTATAATAATAGACAACAGGAAAAATTATAATGAAATTTTGAATCAAAAAATTAATGATAAAAATTTTGTAAAAGATATTTGCGATAGAAACAATGGAATTGGCGCTGATGGAATAATTTTATTAGAAAATGCAAAATCCAAAACTTGTGATTTTGCTATGCGAATTATAAATTCTGATGGAAGTGAAGCTGAAATGTGTGGGAATGGAGCTAGGTGTTTTACATATTTTGCATATAAAATAGGCGCTTCAAAAAATATTTTCATGAAGTTTGATACTTTGTCCGGACAAATTGAAGGCGGTATAATTCTAGATAATGAAAAAAAGATTGTAAAAGTAAAATTAACAGATCCTCATTCTATTGATTTTGAAAAAAATTTAGATTTACCTGAATTAGGAAAAACAAAAATATATAGTATTGATACTGGTGTGCCTCATGCTGTCATATTTTTAGACAAAACCGAACTAGATTATATAGATGTAAATAAAATCGGTAGTTTTATTAGAAATCATGAAATTTTTGCGCCAAAAGGGACGAATGTAAATTTTGTAAAAATTATAAAAAATACAAAACATGATATAAATGTTAGAACATTTGAAAGAGGCGTAGAAGGAGAAACTTTGTCCTGTGGATCAGGCGCTAGCGCTTCTGCAATAATTGCTAGCTTGCAATATAATTTATATACTCCGATTTCAGTTCATACAAAAAGCGGTGAAACTTTGAAAGTTTATTTTGAAAAAGAAATTATTGCTTCAAATAAAAAAGCCATTATAAAAAACGTATATTTAGAAGGCGAAATAAAAATAGAATTTAAAGATAGTTTTGAAGTTTAAAT
>JAIRLV010000244.1 GCA_031259185.1 Elusimicrobiota bacterium
AATTTGATGACGAGTCTGAAATTTTAGCACCATTTACTGAAGCTTTGGCATTGCCCGGTGATTTTTAGTTCTGGTGTACAAAAAACGTTGGCTAGGTATATAAACCCCCAATATCATATTTTATGAAATTTTGATTAAAAGGAAAATCCGCTAAAAAAGGTAAAATCAATATTTAATCGAAAAAAATTATTAAAATTTTTCTTTAAAAAAAAAAAAAAAAATTAATAAAAAAACTTATATTATCACAGACAAACACGATTCACAGAAGTTAAAATGCAAATATGAAAAATTCATGTGAATAAATTGAAAAATTATAAGAGGTTATCTTTCATGGAAATTATAGATTTGGGTTTAGCTCCTAAAGTACAAACGTTTTAAAAATAATAACCCACGAAAATATAAACGATGAAATAAAAGGCTTGCTTGCACAATATTTAGCCAATTATAAAAAATGACAAACAATAATTAAAAGAATGCTTGCAATATCATCTAAGTCTAAGTCAAGTTTTGGTATTAGTTCTAATATTCAGGGGAAACAAAGAAAAAGACCAAACCAAGTAAAACTCAATTGATGTTAAAATTAAAGGAGGATGATGAGGAGGAATTAGAAGAGGGATTAGAAGAAAAAAGTAAAAAAAAATAAAATGAAAAATAAAATTTTTTTATTGTTAATAAATCACTTAAACCCAATCTTGAAAACTGCTTAATAAATTTCATCTAAAAATCCATTTCCGCTAGAAAAAGATGTTCTTGACAATATTTGTTGTCCGTCATTGCCCTTAAATTAAATTAAAATTATTTCAAAATCGAATTTGTAAAATTATAAATTTTCAGAGGAAAATGATTACTAATTTCGTAAGACGCACCTTTAAATTCTTTTGGAACGGATTTGTTCGATAAGATAGAGTACATTCTTTTCATGTTTTTGCTTTTCACGTATTTTTCCACAAAATCTTTTTTTGTAAAAGTAAATTTCTATTCGGTTTTTTTGTGATTATTTTCAGGAAATATATTGCAAATATAGTTTTACGAAATATACTGGGAAATGTAAGCATTCTTAGTTTTTAATATATTTCAGGATTCCTTTTACTGAATAATTTGTTTTAAGTTTTCTTTTTGTTAAATTTCATATTTTTTTATTTTGAAAAGAAAATAAGGAGAATGTATCTGACACAAAGTAAGCGGAGGAGTTTTGTTGTAAAATTTGTTTTTTACACTTTCATTATTTTTATGAAGCAAATTGTAAATATGCATTTCAACTTCTTCAATGCTGATGAAATTTCTTTTAAAAATAATATTTTTTGGTGTTGTTGCTCCTAGAATGATCGCGAGTTAGTTTTATATGATGTGGTAAAGAAATGCATAATTGTTTTTAATTTTTTGTGTATTGTAATTTAATATCCACTTCCGCAGCTTTGATTTGTTGAAAATAGTAATTTTGATACTAAATTTATTTCTAAATTTTTAATTACGAACTTTTGATAATACTGCTTGAATGTTAAGAAATGTTTAATTTATTAATAAATAAAACAGGCAAAAAAATTCCCAAAGAACATAAGCCCAAGAAAACACCTTTTTCAATAAACCAAACTTTTTGTTTTGTTGAAAATATAATATTTTTTAAAACTAAAAAATTATTATTTTGTATCCGAACTGAAAACTCAAAATTCATAACTAACAATTGTTTCAAAATTTGATTGTTCTTGTTTATGAAAATTGGACGCTGCACATAAAGTTTTGTTCCTAAATTTTATGGGATTGCTGTTGTATGCTTACAAATCTATCGTTACGTTTATTAATTTTAATATGCACAATATACTATTACTATTATCCATAAAGAGGAATATGCATTAGAGGTGTATCCATCTCCTCATCAGTCATCCGAAAACACCACTTTTTTTTCAAATAATTGATTTTATATTCATACTCCTCCAAATTTGTCTCCTCCATTTACCACGCTACGATTTGTTCCTTTATTTTTTTTTTGGTGACTCATCACCTCAACTTGAATTTTTTGGATTTTCAAATTCTCTATTTGTTTCCGTGAGTTATTTATTCCCTCTTTTCTTTGCCAGAACCATCATCATCTTTAGGTGAGAAAAACTCCAAATACGAACGAATAGTTTTGATATCAACATTAACCCACAATTACACGTTTAAAAGGATTTGAAAACAAATAATTCATTCACTTGGGAAAAAGAAAAAAAAGAGTTTTAACTAAATAATATAATTAAGCGGGATGAAGGAGAAGCATGTGAAGGAGCAAATGTATTATGCAAAATTCTACTATAAAAGGTATTAAGAATATTAGAATGAAACATAAGTATTATCTAGTTACTGATATGTGTAAAAGAGAATCTTTGACACCGCTATAACATTACTAAATTTAAATAGTAAATCTCTTGACAATTTCAAAAAAATAATTATTGATATTGTTACCGATTACGATCTTGATATAACGGTTGTTAGTCGCGAATTTGAGAAATTTATAGAAAGAAGATGGTAAAGTAATGTCTAAAAACTTTAGGCAAAAAATATTCTAAACTAATATTAAATTCAGTTGCAATCTGAACATAAAATTGATTGTGTGAGGCTTTAAAGGTTTTTTTTTTTTATAATAATATGTTCTGTTTATCTTTATCGAGTCCAATTTTTATAAATAGTTCCATAGGAGTTTTTTGTTTTAATTTTCTCAACCTCAGTATTGACAGCAGCCAGAGATTCTTCTATTAACAACAAAACTAGCAATCTCAAATCTTCTATTTTTATTATAATTTTGT
>JAIRLV010000259.1 GCA_031259185.1 Elusimicrobiota bacterium
GTTATAATGTTCAAGCCAAAAAATTCTTTTTTTAGCTTTTTAATTTTTTTTGATGATACAAAATATACAGATAATATAAGCTCTAACTTTTTTTTTCTATTACTTTTTTTAATTTTAGTTAATATTATTTTTTCAAAAAATTTATATATTATTTTTTCACAAAATTTCAGATCTATTTTATATTTTTTTTGAATGTTTATAAATGTTAAATTTAAATTCATTGTTTAATCTTTTAATTTTGTCTTTTTATAGTGATTATAAATTAGGATATTCAATTCTATGATGGTAAATCCCCATTAAAGTCTCTACGCAACTATCGGAAATTTTTTTCAAATCAGATAAAGTAATATTTGATTCTTCAAATTGACTATCTGCCATTTTATGTTGAATAATGTTGTTCACGACATTTTTAATATTTTTTTTGCTAAAATCCGTTTGCGTATGCATTGCGGCTTCTATACTATCTGTTATCATAATTATCACAGCTTCTTTTGTCTGAGGTTTTTTATATGGGTAACGATATAACTTCTCATCAACATTTTTTTCTCCATACAATTTTTTTGCTTTATCATAAAAAAAAGCTATTAATGTATTTCCATGATGTTGTTCTATTATATCTATAATCTGTTTAGGTAATTTCATTTTTTTAGCAATACTAATTCCATATTTTACATGAGAAATTAAAATCATTGCACTCATTTGAGGTGTCAGATTATCGTGTTTATTTATAACAAAATCTGGGTTGTTTTCTATAAAATATTGAGCGTTGTTGATTTTCCCAATATCGTGATAATATGCCGCCGCTCTAGTTAACAATGGATTTGCTTCTATTTCTCTTGCCGCTGCCTCACCTAAATTGCCAACAACTATACTATGATTATAAGTTCCGGGAATTTCAAAAAGCATTTTTTTCAAAATCGGCTGCATAAAATCTGAGAGTTCTAGCAATTTTATATTTGTTGCAATAGAAAAAAAACTTTCCATATACGGTAAAAAGCCTATCGTTATTATTGCCGAACCTATTCCATTTACAAAACCTAATATAAAAAAATTAAATAAGTCTTTAAAATTAATAAGAAAAAAAACTTTTAACATGAATATTAATAAAATATTAAAAGGTCCAAGTATAATCCCAGCCCTCGCAATATCTTTTCTACTAAAAACACTTCTAGTCCCATAAATAGCAAATAGACAATTAAAAAGCATTATGAAAAAAACCGAAAAATTATAATTATAAACCATTAGCATAATTATAATTAAAATTAATGATAACATAAATGCAACTAACGGACCAAAGAATATATTTAAAATCATTGAACAAGCAGGTAAAGGCGTCAAAAGAAAATATGTAATCCCGCTATTCCTAATTATTATTATCAAAAATATAAAAATTACCAATACCAGTCCTATCAATGAAATGGCATCGTCATCTTCAATTATTTCCTTTTTATATTGTCCCAAAAAATAAATTGATAAAAACATGCAAATAAATACAAAAAAGTTAATCCCAATAAACATTTCATAACTTATTCCAAATTCATAGACAAATATGACTACCAAAACAATATATAAAAAAATTCCTATAATCCAAGTTGGAATTTGAATTTTTTTATTCCACCAATTTTCTTTTTTTGAGATATTTTTTATATGTCCTGTACGGTTAATAAATTTTATGATAGTCAATAAAATATCCGTTATATTTTTTTTCCAGTCAAACATTGATTCATCCTCTTATTTTAAGTTATAAATAAAAATCAAAAATTTAATTTACAATTTCTATTCTATAATTTTTTTTAAAATATTTTTTAGCTCTTCTTCAGAATTAAATTTTATATTTACGCTTCCTTTACAGCCTTCTATATCTGAAATTTTTAAAAAATATTTATTTTTATTTATTTCAAATTTTTCGTATAAACTATCCAAAAAAATTTTAAGTTTCTCATCTTGAGATTGTTGCCGTATATCCCCGATATTATTATTTTGATTTTTTTGTTGTTTAATAATTAAATCTATTTGTTTCACAGATAAATCATTGTTAATAATATTTTCTGCCAATTTTTCTCTAAAATTTTCATCTTCTACACTCAAAAGAGTTCTTGCTTTTATTGAACTTATTTTATTTTCTATAACAAGATTTTTTATATTATCTGATAAATTTAAGAGTCTTAAAGTATTTGTAATATAAGGTCTACTTTTTTGAAATTTTTTTCCAATTTCCTCCTGAGTTAAATTGTATTTATCCATTAATATTTTGTATGTTTGAGCTTCTTCTATTACGTTTAGATCCTCTCTTTGTAAATTTTCTATTAATGCTATTTCTAATCTTTCATCGTCTGTATAATTTTTTATTATAATTGGAACTTTTGTCAATTTTGCAATAATCGCCGCTCTATATCTCCTTTCTCCTGCTATAAGCTTATATTTTCCTTCATTTTCATCTTTTACGACTACCAATGGTTGGATTATACCTTTTTCTTTAATCGAATTTGCCAATTCTTTTAATTTTTGTTCATCAAAATTCTTCCTAGGCTGATAAATTCCTGCTATTATATATTTTATCTCAACTTCTACAATATTTTTTATATCTTCATTATCATATAATGCATTTTCCTTAAATCCAGGAATTATTGCTTCCAATCCTTTTCCCAATTTTGAAATCATATTTTACTCCTATTTTTTTGCAAATTTTTTACGGTAATAAATATTTTCAATAAAAAATTTCTATCAATTTTTATTATTACAAAACTATATATTAACTCTATTGAATAAATTATAAAAAAAAATAAAATTCCCAATATAAAACTATAAAAAATATCTACTATTTTAAAATTTTTATATTTGAATTATAAGATTAAAGTTTAAGAAATATAATTTTTATGATTTAATATTTCTTTTGCAAGCTCTATATAAGCGATTGCT
>JAIRLV010000272.1 GCA_031259185.1 Elusimicrobiota bacterium
AAATTCTTTTTCCATATTGGAAAATTCCTTGATAACCCATTCCAAAATGTTCATCGCCTATCAAAAGTGAAGGAATTCCCAATTTTGCTCCCCAAAGCGTCATGCCTCCATGTCTAGCAAGTAAAATATCAGGTTTAATTCTATTCAAAATATTTACAAGCTCAAATTCTTGTTTATTGCAAACATTATAATTTTTTACATCGCCATAATCATTTACAACTCTTTGCAATGTATCGCATTCTTCATGTTCATTATCATAAATTGGATCATGATGAAATATTGCGGCTCCTTTTGGTTCCATACCTAATTCTTTCAAAAGAGCTAAAAGCGAGTGCCCATGCGAAGCGCCAGCTGTTACATATGCAGTTTTACCTTTCAATTTATTTTTAATTTCTTCTATTTTAGGAAGCCATTTTTCTTTTTCTTGTTTTATAAAAAGCTCTACTTCTTTTTCTCTAAAAGTCATTTTCCCAAGTTCTCTAAACCATCTGTCGCTTTGTTCTATTCCATATGGCGGAGAAACTCTTATTTCTGGCACATCAAATTCCTGTTCTAATACTGCTGCAAGATATGACCCAAGAGTAGAGCAAATTTGAATAGTTGCAATCGCTTGTGATGAAGTTTCTATTTGCTTGATTGTCGCATATGGCGTTAAATAATTAGCTCGCAATCCAATTTTTTTAAACCATTCAGAAAAAATATCAATCCCCCAAAAATTTACAATATTTATCAAATCATTTTGCTTTTTGTCTGCTTTTTTAATCAATTTTCTAGCAATTCCGTGATATCCTGCATCAAACCCGGATGTCCATATTTTGGAACGAAATCCTTCACAAAATATTGCGATTACTGGTATTCCTATTTCTCTTTCTACATCATCTGCGATTCCAGATACATCATCCCCAATGATACCAGATGCGCAAGTCGTAATTATAAAAATCGCATTGGGTTTTACTCTCCTATAAACTTCACGAATAGAATCAGCAAGTTTTTGATTACCGCCATAAACAGTATCAGCTTCTTCCATATTTGTAGAAAAAATTCTTCTCTGGACTGGATTTTCAATTCCTCTATTTTTTCCATTCACTTTATAAGTATAAGAATAATCGTGTAGACACCCCGCGCAACCGATTGGTCCATGACTAATAAGCGCCCCATCTTGTATAAGAGCAACTGTACAAGCTGCAATTCCTGTAGAACAACCTGAACATTGACTAAAAGATCTATTTTTTTCTTTTAAATTCCCAAATCTTGCGCAATTTACAAGTTCTTTTGCGCTGCCTTCAAATCCCGTAATAGATCCCAATCTTGTTTCTCTCACCTGTACTTCTGCTGCTTTTAAGTTAACTTTAGCCATAATCAAGCCGCCTTTATATAATTTTTTAAAACAATTTATACTATATCTTGTATATGACCACTATATGTTGTATGCCTTATGTTTCATGAAACATTTTATTAGATTCAAAAAAAATTGTTTTTTTTATTATTTTTGTAAAAAATTTTAAACCTAAAACATATTAAACATATATATTTAATATAAATATTATATTTTTTTAATTTTGTCAATAAATATTTTTTAAATAAATTTCAAAATTAAATAATATATTCAGGCTCTATATGTTCTTTTGCTAAATGTAATTTTTCTAAAATATGTTTTCTCAAATCTAAAAAATCATCATCATTTCTATTCCTAGTTTTACTAATTTTTACGTCTATAATTTCGCTTATTTTGCCAGGTCTTGGCGTCATAATGACAATTCTATTACTCAATGATATCGCTTCGTCAACGTCATGCGTGACTAATACTATTGTTGTTCCAGTCTGCTCCCAAATTTTTAATAACACATCCTGCAATTCTATTCTGGTAAAAGCATCCAATGCGCCTAACGGCTCATCCATAAGCAATACTTTTGGCGTATTTATCAAAGCTCTAGCAATAGCGACTCTTTGCGCCATTCCTCCAGAAATTTCATGAGGATAAGCTTTTTCAAAACCATTTAATCCTATCATATCAATATATTTTTTAATTTCGTCTTTTTTGTGTTTATATATTTTCCTAGCTTTTAATCCTATTGCGATATTATCTTCAACGCTTTTCCAAGGAAATAGCGTGGATTGTTGAAAAACATAGCCTCGTTCAAATGAAGGATTTTCTATTGTTTTATTTTCTATTAGTAAACTGCCACTTTGAGGTTTGTCAAGTCCTGCAATAAGACGCAAAAGAGTTGTCTTGCCACATCCAGAAGCTCCAATAAAAGATATAAATTCGCCTCTTCTTATTTTTAAACTTACATTTTTTAATGCTTCTGTTTTATTTCCATTTGTATCTATATAAAAACGATTTATATGTTTTATATCAATTAAAATATTTTCATTGTTATCAAAGACAATTTTTTTTTCAATATTCATTTCAAAATCCCCCTTTGCCAACGCAGAACATATTTGCGAAATGCATCAATGATAGCTAAAATAATGGAAAATGCAATTGCCATAATAATAATTGCCGCATAAACTTTATTATAAGCTGACCAGCCTTTAGCCCAATTTATATACCAGCCAAGCCCTGCCTTTGCGCCTATCATTTCTGATACTACGAGTGTTACAAACGCAAAACCTGTAGCAATAGATATACCTACAAAAATATTGGGAGCCGCATTTGGAACAGCTATAGAAAATAATAAATATTTTTCATTTGCACCTAAAGTTTTCGCTACTTCAAAATAAGCTTTTGGGGTAGATGCAATGCCGTCAGCAGTCATAGACGAAACCGAAAACCATGATGAAATAAAAATAAGAAATGTCCCGGCTAAAAAACTATTAGGGAAAATAGCTATAGTAATTGGTATCCATGCAATTGCTGGGATAATTCCGCTAATTTTGACAATAGGAAACAACCAATAATGCCATTGACGATTCCAGCCTATCAAAATACCAGTCCCAATTCCCAAAACAACACCTGCTATCAATCCAGCGAAAAATAAACGCATTGAATATAAACTACTTATTATCAATAACTTCCAATCTCTCACCATAATTTCTATAATATGTACTGGTCCAGGAAAAAATGGGAGTTTAAAAATATTACTTTTTGTAGTCAATAAATCCCATATTGCTAAAGCAATCCCTATCCCAAGTAAAAATTGAGATTTATGATATAAATTTTTTTTAATAGAATTTGAAAATATTGACAAAAAATAAAATATTAACAAGACAAATATAAATATAATTAAAAAAATTCTATAATAAAAAGGCTCCACAGTCTGAGCGAATGGAACAAATAAATTAATTGTAAATGCTAACACAAAAGATAATATTGATAACCAAAACCAAATTTTAGATTTTGCTTTCCAATAAACAGTGTCATCATTTAATTTTATTTTTCCATTTTTATTATTATTTAAAATAATTTCTTTTTTCAAGAAAATCCTCCTAAATATAAATTTTTGTTTCTTGTATAACTGATAAATTTTTTATTTTTTCTTTTACAAAGAAACAAAATATCTTATGTTTTTCTTTTACAAAGAAACAAACTTTTATGTTCTTTCTTTTTTCATTGCAAAAAAGAAAGAACGAAAGAAAAAGCTAGGTCGCTACACTCGTAAGAGGGATAAAATTTTGAAAAGTTAAAATTTCAAATACAGCATACAATAAGCAACATATCCGTGAAATTTTTCAACACTTTTCAAAATTTTAACCAGCTCATACTCGCTAAATGCGACCGTAAGACAAAAAAAAAGAAATTCGTATAACTCTTTTAAGTTTTTTTATTTTTTTACTTTTTTAATAATTCTTAAAATTTATCCTTGCTCGCATCTGTAAAACTTTAGTTTTTTGCTCTTTTAAAAAATATTTTTTTAATACCGACAAAGTTTTTATTTGTTTTTATCTTAACACATTATTATTATCTTAAAACGACACATCAAAAACTTTCTCGCTTTAAAAGTATTTTTTTAGCTCTCCACACAGAAGCATATATTTTTATTTTTTAAAAAATAAAAATAGTGCTTCAATTTCAACAAACAATTGGCGACGACGGGACTTGTCCGTCCTGTCGAGATAACATATTCAAGTCTAATTTCTTGTTTTCAGACAAAAATAATTCAAAAGTTTGTTGGCTATTACAAAAAATAAAAATATACACTTCTCTTTTAGCATTACTTTATATTTTTGTGGCTTTTTATTTTTTTACTTACTTACTTACTTACTTTCTTTCTTTCGTCTGCATTAGTGGAGAGAAGCTGGGAAAATTTAGAAAAGCGTTAAAAAAAATTCTAACTGTTTGAGTATTTTTTATTAAAAATACGAGTTTTAGAATTTTTTAGCTTTTCGTTAAAA
>JAIRLV010000001.1 GCA_031259185.1 Elusimicrobiota bacterium
CATATTTTTGTTTTCCTCAAAAAATTATTAGTCAAGAAGAAAAGCGAAATGCTGTAAATTTTGTTAATCAAAAATTAAAAATACCAAAAGACGATTTTTTAAAAAAGTTAAAAAAATATAAAAAATTTTTTTGGCTCATCAGACTTTTTTGCGATGGAAAGATAGATAAAATAGACTTACCAAAAGGTATAGAAAGAATAAAAGAGGAAAAAAGATTTTACCCAAATGGGAAATTAGCATCGCATGTTTTGGGATATACTGGCTTTGACGGTATAGGACTAAGTGGGATTGAATACAGCATGGAATACGTTTTGAGAGGAAGCGCTATAAAATTTTATAATGAAAAAGATGCAAAAGGTAGGCAGCTAAATTCTGAGGAATTTTTTAAAGTTGAAAATTTGGAGCCACAAAATTTGTATTTAACAATAGACAAAAATATTCAATTTATAGCAGAAGAATACTTGGAAGAGTTATATAAAAATACAAAAGCTGAAGCTGCAACGATTATAATTCAAAATATAAAGACAGGAGAAATTATAGCGCTTGCAAATTTTCCTAATTTTGATGGGAATGAATTGCAAAAAAATATAAAACTTCTGAAAAACGATGGAATAAATAAAGTTTATGAGCCGGGATCTACCATAAAGGTTTTAATAGCTGGCGCAGCTTTGGAAGACAATCTTTATAAAATAGATGACAAAATATATTGTGAAAAAGGAAGATTCAAAGTCTATAACCATATAATTAGAGATCATGATAAAAAATTTAAAGAACTTACGCTAGAAGAAATATTAATATATTCTAGTAATATAGGTATGGCGAAAATTGGTGAAAAAATGGGAAAAAATAGACTTTATTATTATTTACAAAAATTCGGTTTTGGCAACAACACTGGAATAGACTTGCCCGGTGAAGAAAAGGGATTACTAAAACATCCTAAAAATTGGGATAAACTTTCAGAATATATTTTGCCTTTTGGTCAAGGTTTTGGAGTTACCGCAATACAAACTATTGCAGCTATTTCCGCAATTGGAAATAAGGGTATATTTATGGAACCCAAAATTATAAAATCTATACAAAAAGATGGGATTATTTATGAACAAAAACCAAGAGAAATAAGGCAAATATTCAGTGAAAAAGTTTGTAAAGAATTACTGAATGCGATGGAAAATGTCGTTATGATAGGAACTGCAAAAGTTTTACAAATAGAAGGATATAGAATCGGAGCAAAAACTGGAACAGCGCAAAAAATAGATAGATCTACCGGGAAATATTCAAAAGAAAGTTATATTTCATCTCTTATTGGAATTTTTCCATTAAATGAACCGCAATTTTCAATTTTGGCAGTTGTAGATAGTCCAAAAGGTGTTTATTATGGAGGAGAAGTTTGCGGAGAAACGATGAGAAAAATCATAAAGGATATGATCTATTATTATAAAATACCAAAAAGTTTATAAAAATTCAATTAATAAAATATAATTTTACTTCCTTTTATTTTTTTCAAAATTATTTTTTTGCTTGTGATGTGCATATATACCGCCAAAATAAAATTTTATATTATTTATGTCAAAATAAAGATAGCGTTTATTTTGTCGCAAAAATCTAAAATTCATATTAAATTGACATAAGTATAAAAAAAATGATAGACTATAAAGATATGCATAAAAAGGATAAAAAATTGAAATTTATAGCAGATTTTCACATACATTCTCATTATTCGCTCGCTACAAGTAAAAATTTGATTCCGGAATATTTAGAATATTGGGCAAAATTGAAAGGCGTAGATGTCATAGCGACAGGAGATTGTATACATCCAGCTTGGCTCAATGAACTAAAAGAAAAACTTATGCCTAATGAAAATGGATTATTGAGTTTGAAAAATGAAAAAAATATAAAAAATATTAATCCTCAAATTTTTTTACCGACTCATTTTTCAAACAAAGATATAAACTTTATTCTGACTACAGAAATAAGCAACATTTACAAAAAAAAAGGCAAGGTTAGAAAAATTCATAATCTTTGTATTTTTCCTAATTTTGAAGCGGTAGAAAAATTTCAAAAAAAATTAGAAAAAATAGGAAATATCAAATCTGATGGCAGACCAATTTTGGGTTTAGATTCAAAAATATTGTTAGAAATCTTGGTAGAAATTGATGAAAAAGCATTTCTGATACCAGCGCACATTTGGACACCTTGGTTCTCAGTTTTGGGTTCAAGATCTGGATTTGATAATATTTTTGAATGTTATGAGGATTTGACAAAACATATTTTTGCAGTAGAAACTGGTTTATCTAGCGATCCGCAAATGAATTGGTTTTGTTCATTTTTAGATGATTTTAGGCTTGTATCAAATTCTGATGCGCATTCTCCAGAAAAAATAGGAAGAGAAGCGAATATTTTTGACTGCGAAAAATCTTATAGCGGAATTTATAATGCTCTCAAAAATGATGATGGATTTTTGGGGACTATAGAATTTTTTCCACAAGAAGGCAAATATCACCTTGATGGGCATGCTAAATGTAATGTTTGTTTTTCTCCGCTTGAAACAATTATCCATGACGGACTTTGTCCAGTCTGTAATAAACCTTTGGTAAAAGGCGTTCTTTATAGAGTTTATGAATTAGCGGACAGAACTAATATAAATGAATGTAAAGTTAGAAAAAAATTTTATTCTATAACTTCTTTGCCAGATTTAGTTGCTGAAATAAAGGACACAAAATCTACTAGCAAAATTATTCAAAAAGAATACTTTAACATATTAGAAAATATTGGAAGCGAGTTTGACACTTTACTTTTTAGCGATATAAAAAAAATAAATAAATATAATTATATACTAGCAGAATCTATAAATAGAATGAGACAAGGATTAGTTCATATAAAAGGCGGTTTTGATGGCGAATTTGGGAAAATAAGTGTTTTTAGAAAAGATGAAATTGAAAATTTACAGCATATATCCCTTTTCAGCGATGATAGAGAAAAAAATGAAAACGTTAGACAAAAACAAAAAAATGTTCAAAAGATAGACGCTGACTTAAAAAAATTTAAAGAAAAATTATCGCAAAAAATTTCAAAAGAAAAAAAAGAAGTGCTAGATACTAATTTTTATAAATATTTAGACTTGTCAGATTTGCAAAAAACTATAATTGATCAAAAAGATGGAATAGAGTTAGTAATAGCAGGACCGGGAACTGGAAAAACATATATTTTAACAGAAAAAATCACTATGCTTATCAGAGATAATGTAAAACAAAATAACATTTTAGCAATAACATTTTCTAATAAAGCTTGCGACGAAATAAAAAATAGATTGTCAAAAAAAACTATGATTTTTGATATAAATATTATGACTTTTCATAAACTTGGACTAAAAATTTTGAAAGAAAATATTAGTATTTTGAATAGAAATAAAAATTTTTTTATAATTGACGAAACTGAAAAATTAGAAATTTTGTCAAAACTTTTAAACGAAAAACAAAATATTTCTAAAAATATTAAAAATATATCTATTGGAAAAATTAGTAAAAATATTTCTTTTTATAAACAAGGAATTAATGTTAATGAAAGTCTTAAAAATTTTTCAAAGGTAGATTTATTTAATATTTTTGAAAAATATCAAAACTTTCTCGAACAAAAAAATTGTTTTGATCTAGACGATTTAATTTATCTCGCAGTTAAAATTCTCTCAGAAAATGAAAAAATAAAAAAGTATTATGTGAAACAATTTCAATATATTCTCATTGATGAATATCAAGATATAAACGCTAAACAATATGAGCTTATAAAAAATCTTTTACCTAAACATAACATAAATTTGTTCGTTATTGGCGACCCAGACCAATCTATCTATGGATTTAGAGGGTCTAATAGCAAATTTATAAAAAATTTAGAGATAGATTTTGAAAATGTAAAGAAAATGAGACTTCAAAAAAGTTATAGATGTTCCAATGATATTTTGAAATTAGCCGGGCAAGTTTTACACAAAAAAGATTTTTTACAAGGAAACAAAAACCTTGAAATAACGAGTGAAATTATTGAATGTCCTAATGAAAAAAAAGAAGCGGAATTTATTGCAAAAAAAATAGACGAAATGATGGGTGGGACAAAAGCTCTATCTTTTCAAAAGAATTTATTTGAATATGATATAAAAAGTTTTTCGGATTTTGCAATTCTTTGCAGAACAACTAAAATTTATGATGAAATAATAAAACAATTAGAATTTAACTCAATACCTTATCAGGTAATAGGAAATGAAAATTTTTATAAAAGACCACCTTATAAAAATTTTATAAACATTTTCAAGGATGTCTATTTTTATCTAGATTATGAAAACAAAATTTTAGAAAAAAATGAAACTTTTGATAAAAATATTATATCTAAAATGGTTAAAAATAATGAAAATATTGATAAAATTCTGATAAAAATCATAGAAAATTATGAGAATTTAAATGTATTTGACAATAAAGTTAAAAAAAATATAAAAAAATTATTGGAAATCGCTGAGAAATATAAAAATAATTATACGGATTTTTTTAATGATATATCACTAAATATTGGAGCTGATGATATAGATATAAAACAAGAAGCAGTTTTTTTAATGACAATTCATGCTGCAAAAGGCTTGGAATTTGATACAGTTTTTATTCCAGCCTGCGAAGAAGGGATAATGCCTTTTGAATTATTTGGAAAAAAAACAAAAGAAGAACTAGCAGAAGAAGAAAGACTTTTATTCGTTGCAATAACTAGAACAAAAAAATATTTATTTATGTCATTCACAAAACAAAGATTTTTTGAAAATAGATTACTAAAATTAGAAAAAAGTTCTATATTAGACAGATTAGAAGAAAAATTATTAAAAAAATCTAAAATTATAGAAAAAATAAATAATCAAATTGAATTTAGTTTTTTATAAATAACTTTTTTTATTAGTAACAACCCTATTCCAAGTTCAAAAATAAAAATCTTAGCTAGTCGCTTATATTCCATTCTGTTCCATCTTTAGTATCTTTTATTTCTATATTTTTTTCTTTCAAAATATTTCTAATTCTATCGGATTCAGCCCAATTTTTTTCTTGTCTCGCTTTATTACGTAATTCTATAAGTTCCAATATTTCACTACTAATTTTTTCTAAATTTTTTTTCTCACGGATGGACCTTTTTTTAAAATTTAGCCCTAAAATATCAGACAATTTTTCTAGCATAAAAAATGCTGCAAAAGTTTTTTCAATGTCTAATTCATAAAATCTATTGCCATAATCTATAAGTTTATGCAATTCCGCCAAAGCTATCGCAGTATTAAAATCATTATTCATTGCATCAATAAAATTTCGTTCTACTGCAACAACATCTTTGTAATCATCAACTTTTTTTTCTGTTTTTTTATATTTTTCAGAATATTTTTGTTTCAAGTTTTCAATTAATTTATAAAAATTCAAAAACTTTTCAAATCTTTTTGTATTTTCTACAAGCTTATCATCAGAAAAATCTAGAGGTTTTCTATAATGATTTGTCAATAAAAAAAGTCTCAAAACCATTGGCTCGTATTGCTCCAAAATATCTTTTAAATTAAAAAAGTTTCCCAAAGATTTACTCATTTTTTCATTATTAATTGTTACAAAACCATTATGTATCCAATAATTCGCAAAAGTTTTATCTGTAAGACTTTCGGATTGTGCAATTTCATTTTCATGATGTGGAAAAATCAAATCTGCTCCTCCGCCATGAATGTCAATTGTCTCTCCAAGATTGTCATATGCTAAAACCGAACATTCTATATGCCAGCCCGGTCTACCTTTTCCCCACGGCGAATCCCAACTTGGCTCATTATTTTTTGCTTTTTTCCAAAGCGTAAAATCAAGAGGCTCTGCTTTTTGCTCGTTAATTTCTACTCTGGCGCCGATTTTTAAATCATCTCAACTTCTACCAGATAACTTGCCATAATTTTTAAACTTTTTGACTTTGAAATATACATCTCCATTTTTTGGATATGCAATCCCTCTTTTTACCAAAATCTCTATAAAATTAATAATTTTATCTATATTTTCACTGACTCTTGGATTCTTTGACGCTCGTTTTATATTTAATTTATCCATATCCTCAAAAAATTCTGCAATATATCTATTAGCAATATCCTTGAAATTAATATTCTCCTCTAAACTTTTTTTTATGATTTTATCGTCAACATCTGTAAAATTTTGAATGTAATTAACTGAATATCCTAAAAATTCTAAATATCTTCGCACTATATCAAAAACAACATAACATCTCGCATGTCCAATATGAGAACTATTATATGGCGTAATTCCACAAACATACATTTTCACTTTATTTTTTTCAATAGATTTAAATTCTTCTTCATTTTTTGATAATGTATTAAAAATTTTTAACATAACAAAGTCCTTATATTTTTAAATATTCTATATAAATAATGTCTCAATGAAAAAAATTTTTTACAATAAAAATATAAAGTTTATTTAATTTTTTTTTAATTTATTAAGATATATTTTTAATATGAATTAAAATCAATGTTTTTTGGAGATATTTTTATCATTTTTTATACGAGAAGCAAACAATAATCCTATTTCAAACAATATCCATGTTGGCATAAATAAAAGCAATTGGCTTATAATATCGGGAGGCGTAAAAATAGCCGCAAGAATAAGAATTAAAACAATTACATAAGGTCTTTTATTTTTCAATGCTTCTGGTGTTATTATATCAAATTTGACAGCAACAATAACTAATAATGGGAACTGAAACATTAATCCAAACGCTAGTATTAATAAAGAACAAAAGTTAATAAAATTACTTAATCCTAACATAGGTTGTAATTGAGAGCTTGCGAAACTAGCTGAAAATCTCATTATAAGCGGCAACATTACTCCTATGCAAAAAGCAGTGCCTAATATAAATAAAAATGTCGATGAAAAAACTACATATTTTAGTACTTTACGCTCATTTTCATATAAAGCTGGAAGCAAAAAGTTGGATATATGCCAAATAATATAAGGAAAAGTAATTATGAATGAAATAATTCCACCTAATTTTAACTGTAGAATAAATACTTCCATTGGAGAAAAATAATTCAATTTCATTCCAACTGGAAATGACCAAGCGACTAATAAATTTATACAATGAGGAACGAATAAAAAGCCAGCAGGATATAAAATAATGACAGCGGCTATACAATGTATTAAAGTTTTTCTCAAATCAGCTATGTGGTCAATTAACGAATTGCTCATTTTTTTTCAGTATCTCTAGTGTCCGTGTCCTTATTTGCTGAATCTTCACCGCTTTTTTCAATAGTTTCCATTAATTCTTCGGATTCTTTTTTTAATGCCGCTTTTGCTTTTTTATATTCATATGACGCTCTACCAATTGCCTTAGCAATTTCTGGAATTCGTTTGGCGCCAAATAATAATAAGATAACTATTAATATCAAAATTATTTCTGTAAAACCTAATGACATTTTGTAACCTCCTGTTGTGATTACTAAAAATAAAAAGATACTCTAGTTTGCTAAATTTATATATTTTTATATTACATCTGCTTCACTTTGCATAAATATGGGCACAATTTTTACAGCCTTTTCTGGCAAAGGACAACTGAACTCACAAGCTCCGCAACCTATACAATATTGACCGTTAAAATCAATATTTCGATTTTCATCTATATCCTCTACAATTTTTATAGCGCTTGTCGGACATTTTGCAACACAAATTCCACAAGCTATACATTTTGAATAGTCAAATCCAGCCATTCCGATTCTCGTTACTTGCTTTTGTGTCAAACTTAATTTTTTTAGAGCTCCGGTAGGACAAATTTGGCTACAATTATTACATTCATATTGGCAGAAACCTTTATCGTATTCTAAATGAACTACATCTATTTTTAAATCAGGAGCTTTTATGATATTTCCTTTGCAATTGTTAAGGCATAATTGACAAGAAGTACATTTTGTCATAAATCTATCGGGACTTCCGGCTCCTGGCGGATATATTGTCTTGGCGCCGCCTGTTTTTTCTATAGATTTTGTGGAAGGTTTTGCAAATAATCCAATTTTAAAGCTGATTATAGCAAAAATTGCTCCTAGCCCAGCAAAAAGCAATTTTCTACGAGCGTTATCAAATAGCACCTCTTTTTTTTGTCTAAAGATATTATATTCAATCGATTTTACCGGACAAGCTTGAATACATTTCATACACCTAATACATCGCTCGTTGTCAATATTCTTTTCTTTAAAGTTTATACATCCTGCATAACAAAGCGTAGAGCATTTACCGCATTTGACACATTTTTCGTTTATATGTAGTTTAAATATGCCAAATTTTGCGCAAAGCCCTAATAATGTCCCGATTGGACAAATTGTAGTACAAAAAATTCTTTTTTTCCAAATAGTTAACAAAATAATAACAACAAATGGCAAAAATCCAATCAAAAAAGACTTTATAGTATAAGTTCGATCAATAACTGTATTCGTAAATAAATTAATTATTTTTGCATAAATTGGAGTAAAAATATTTGAGACAATAGCGCCAAAATTTGAAAATGGATCCAAAAATCTAAAAGCAATAACCCAACCTGAAAATAACAATGCAAAAGAGACCAAAGCAATAAAATATCTTGTTTTAAAAAAATTTTTTACATAAAAAAAAGCTTTTTTGTTTGTTATATAGCCAATTATTTCTTGCAAAATTCCAAGCGGACAAATAAACGAACAATAAAATCTTCCAAACAAAAATGTCAAAAACAAAATAATAATAACTATAGCTAAAATTCCATATGAAAATGAA
>JAIRLV010000008.1 GCA_031259185.1 Elusimicrobiota bacterium
TGTTATTATATTATTATTTTTTATATTTTAAAATATATTATTTATGTATACATTTTTCAATTATAATAAATTAAAATATGCACCATATTAAAAAAAAAAATCAAAAAAAATTATATAAAACAGATGAGTTAACATATTTACTTCAGAGGGAAACTCAAAACAGATTGTTTGAAAAATACAACAATAGTGAAACAGTAACACCAGTATCTAAAAGTTTCTTTCGGAAACAACTCAAATTAATATGCAGAAAAGGTATTTTTTTTATAATGTTTGAATGTTTTGTATTTTTTTTATCATATTTTAAAAATACAACAAACAAATTTATATACATATAATTTAATAACTATTAAATATCAAAAAGCCAAACGTGAAACGGATTTGTGCGAATACTGCGATCTTCTGAAAAACCAACATCTTCACCATCTTCCTGCTGAACATTTAGAAAAACTCAAAGTACATCACAAAACGATGGAGATAAAGAAAAATGACTATGACAGACAGTTTAGAAATTTGCAAGACGGACAAAGCTTGGTTGTATTTGATTTCAAACAAAACTTGGGTTTACCAATGAGTCCAAAAGAAATGTCACAAGACTTTTTTCAGAAGTTACCTGTTTCTATTTTGACGTTTGTATGTTTCATCAAGAAAAATAACAATCTGTTCAAGAAAGTTTTTACGTTTTTGTCTTTATGTTTGAATCACAACGCGACTTTTGCCAGCGATTGCCTGGAACGTGTTCTAAATAGTGCAATGTATATGGATATAAGTAAGGTTTATTTGTGGTCCGATAATGGTCCACATTTCCATAATAATCAATTTATTAATTTTATTTTTTTAAAAAATAATTTTAAAAATAAGGTGATTGAATACAACTTCTTTTGTGAAAAACATGGAAAAGCAGTGTGCGATCAATTTTTTGGTAGCATGACAAGAAGCTTAAATGATTTGTCAAAAAAGTCGACTATTTCAAATATAAATGAACTTCTTTCTTCCCTTTGCACAGATTATTATAATAAATCAAATGAATACTTCTTTGAAATGTTTTTTTCCTTTTTATTAGTTTTTTATAATAAATATTAATAAAAAAATTATGATATATATTTATTATTATTTATCTAATTTTATTGTTTTAAAATAAATTTTATTTATTTGTAAAAATTTTTATTTTTTTCAGATATCATCCCATAACTTCTTCTAGATCAATTTCTACTAAGAAGATCTGCCATATAAATGATTTTCTTTCATTCAAATTTAATAAAGAATTGGTTGTTTCTATTGATGCAAATGGTAAACATTTTCCAGCTGATCTACTTGGAGTTGAAAATAAAAGAGTTCATTGTCCATCTCTTCTAGAAAAAGAAAATATATTCTATACTGAAAAGAACAGAATTGGAAAAGAATTTTTAAGCATGACTGACCGGAGATTAAAACTTTGTCCATTACTGGAACAAAAATAATTTATATACAATAAAACAAAATTAGAATATATGTATTCAAATTCATTTTTATTTCTTTAATGTATTATTTACTTCTTACAAAACAGTAAAATGTTAAATGAGGTGGTTATTTTACATTTTTTTCTTTTTTTTAAGGTAATTTTTTTAATAATTTGTTATGAATACACTTCAAATTAAAATGTTCATTACAAATTAATATTAATAAGAATAATTTATTTTATTTTTACTATTTTTCATTATATTATTTTTAATTTTTTTACACATATACTTTTATTATTAACATTTCACACTTTTCTTATTGTTTTTGACAAAATTATTTTTTATTTTTTATTTTTATTTTTTATTTTTATTTTTTTTTTTATTTTTTTTATTTTTTTATTTTATTTTTTTATTTTATTTTTTTTATCATTTGCATTTTTCACATTCTAGAGAAGTTATAGTCTTCTCTGGGGGAGGTCCTGAAATGAATGTGAAAGTGCATTTGATTTTATTTTTTTTTTACCTCCCCCAGAGAAGACAAAGAGAGGGGAATATACCCTCCTTCAACTCACTCCACTTCTGTCTCCGGTGGAGTTATAAATGAATATTTTGGGTGCATATATAGGTAATGGTTATATATGCAAAAATACCCTTAATATTCATTAACCATCAGTTTTTCAATTGATGGTAGGAGACACGATTTATATTTTTGTTTCCGATATAAATTGTAATATCAGTGGACAATAAATACATTCCACTGAAGGAAACATTCCTCTTCATCTTCTGGGAGGAGAAAAAAATAATAATGTATTTTTATAACCATTACTTATAAATTTATATTATTATTTTTTTAAATACTTAGAATGAGTTTTTAAATTCATTTTAAGGAAGAAGACCCATTTATAATTTAACCCTAAAAAAATGGGCACTTCATAGGGTTTTTTCATTTCACAATTTTTTTTTCATTTCAATTTTTTTTTTTTTTATTTATTTTATTTTATTTTTTTTTTTTTTACATTTCATTAATTTTTTTTTTAGAAAAGTCCAACTCCAAATCAAATTAGAAAAAGGTTTTTTTATTAATTATTTTTTTTTCTCTCTTTTTATTATAGATTAAATCCATGACCACTTTTACATTTTTTTTTTTTTTATTTTTCTTTGTAATTCAATATCAC
>JAIRLV010000058.1 GCA_031259185.1 Elusimicrobiota bacterium
AAAAAATAAAATTTTTTCAAAATCTTTTGTGTTTTCAGGATTTACTTCAATAATGAATCTAGAGGCAGACTCGGAAAATAATTTTATTATTGAACTACCATTCTCATTTTTCCCTACAATATTTGAAATATCTATATCTACTCCTTTATCACCTGCAATTGCCATTTCTGCTATTGCTACGCCTAACCCTCCGTCGCTACAATCATGCATACTTTCTATAAGTTTTTTATCTACAATTTTATTCACAACTTCAAAAATTCGCTTTGCTAATTTCATATCAACATTTATTAAATTTGTGTCAAAATTTAATTCATTCACCAATGAATAAATACTTCCTAACATTTCATTATTAGTATTTCCGATTATATAAATTACATTATTTGTCTTTTTAAAATTCATAGTTATACATTTTTTTATATCTTTCAAAACTGCAATTGCAGAAATTAAAAGTGTCGGCGGTATAGAAATTTTTTTCCCATTTTTATCTAAATATGTGTTATTTAAACTATCTTTTCCAGATATAAAAGGTATACCAAAAGCAATAGATGCGTCATAGCAAGCTTTACAAGCTCTGACAATCCCACCTAATTGTTGTTTATCATTAGGGTCTCCCCAGCAAAAATTATCTAAAAAAGCTATTCTTTCAAATACTCCGCCACAACAAACGATATTCCGCAAAGCTTCATCTATAAGCGCTAATGTCATTTTGTATGGATCAAACTTTCCATATTCAAAGTTGATACCGCAACCAATCGCAACACCTTTATCAGTATCTATTTTAGGTTTTACTACTGCTGAATCACCAGGTCCATAATTCTTGCCTTGCAATGGTTTTATAATAGTCCCACCTTGAACTTCATAATCATATTGGCGAATAATCCATTCTTTGGAGCATACATTTGGATGACTTAACATTTTTTTCAAAGTCTTTGTAAAATCAATGTCTTTATGAAAATAAAAATTTTTTGATTTAGATGCGATACTAAATGTATTATTACTATGTAAATTAAAAACTAGATTATTAGATTCAGCTTCTTTTTCATATCTTGGAATTCCATTATGCAGAAAATCCATATCTAATTCGCAAATTTTTTCATTTTTGTAAAAAAGTTTTAATTTTTTTGAATCAGTAAATCTTCCAAGAATAGAAACTTCTACGTCTTCAGATTCAAAAATTTTTATAATTTCATCTAAATTATTTTCTGGAACAGCTAACACCATCCGTTCTTGGGCTTCTGATACCCAAATTTCCCAAGGTTTCAAGCCATCGTATTTTAGAGAAACTTTATCCAAGTGGACTTCGGCGCCTGTCTTTTCTCCCAATTCTCCAATTGCAGACGAAAATCCACCAGCTCCACAATCAGTTAAACTATTATACAATTTTTTGTCTCTTGCAATTAGTAAAGTGTCTAATATTTTTTTTTCAATGATTGGATTCCCTATTTGCACTGCGCTAGATTCTGTATTTGCATCTAAAGCTATAGAAGAAAATGTAGCTCCATGTATTCCATCCCTTCCAGTTTTTCCTCCAATTGCAACAATATAATCGTTAATTTTTACTTTTTTATCTATTGCATTTTTTGGCATAATCCCAGCAGTTCCACAAAAAACAAGCGGATTATAAGTAAAGCCTTTGTCAAATAAAACGGCTCCGTTTATCGTAGGTATTCCCATCCTGTTTCCATAATCTCTAACTCCTTCTACAACACCTTTCATTATTTGCTTTGGATGCAAAACTCCTTGTTCTAAAGATACCCATGCGGTATTTAACATCCCAAAACAAAAAACATCAGTATTAAAAATAGGTTTTGCTCCAAGTCCTACTCCTAAAATATCGCGAATTACTCCACCTATTCCTGTTCCAGCTCCTCCATACGGTTCCAATGCTGAAGGATGATTATGAGTTTCAACTTTAAAAGCAATAGCATCATATTCATCAAATTCTATGACTCCGGCATTGTCTTGAAAAACAGATAAACACCAATCTTTATTTAATTCTTTTGTGGCTTTCATAATTGTAGATTTTAAAAGATTATCTATTATTTCTGTTTTTATTTTGCCAGTTTTTTCATCTTTATAAGTATATTTTATTATTCCAGTTAAAGTTTTATGCTTACAATGCTCGCTCCAAGTTTGCGCGATCGTTTCTAGTTCTACGTCGCTTGGATTTCTTTTAATCTTTTTATAATAACTTTGAATCGCTTTCATTTCATGAATATTCAAAGAAAGCAAATTTTTTTTACTAATTTCTAAAAGTTCTTTATCTGTTTTTTTTAAAATTTTTATGTATGTAAAATGTTTTGGTTTTAATTTTTCCATCTTTCTTTTTCCCTTTTCCCTTTTCATTTATCTATTCAATTTTAGTATCTTTTTTTAGATATTTTATTATAACATCTTTTTTTATATTGATTTGCGATAAATCAGACTTTGCATCAAAGCCAATTCCTTCGGTCAGGTTGTCTCCTTGGACTATTGAAACAAATTTATGAGAATAGAAAAGGTCTTTTTCATTGTCATAAAAAACTTCTTCTGTCGTAAGTTTAATATTCTGAGTATTTGAAAACATTACAACATCATTATAGGCATGCATGTCTTTTGTGTATACATTAATTATTGCATTTTTTGAAGTCATCCAAGCAATTACGTTTTTTTCTTTCTGGCGTAAAATATCCTTATCCTTTTTATCATAAAAATAAATTTTTGGATTAATTATTTTTAATTTATTTCTATCATTTTCAAAATTCAAAATAGCATATTCTCCCATTAATTCCCAGATAAGAATTTGTTTTTCTATACCTTTTAAAAAAAAAGAATCTATTTTTGGCTCTTTTTCTTCTAAATTATCTTTTGTTTTTTTCTTATCTTTTTTATAATTTGACTATTGTTGAATAAAAAGACAAATAAATAGAAAAATAATAATAAAAATCAACAATCGTTTTTTTTTATAAAAAAAACTTTTTATTATAACTATAAATTTAACTAACTTTTTGTTCATATATAATGGATTAACTTTTAAAAATTTTTAATAATCTAAAATTAATAGAAAAATACAGATAATGAAAAATAACAAACTCAAAATTTTCAATAATAAACTTTTTTTATAATTAAAAACTTGAAAAAATAATTTATTTTTTCTTTTTAAATAATAATTTGAGATATAGTTTTTGTGCCAAAATCTCGGGCAAAAACTAAAAT
>JAIRLV010000080.1 GCA_031259185.1 Elusimicrobiota bacterium
CACAAGGGAATTATGGGATATTTAGAAGTCCAATAGATCCAACTTCAAATTATTTTTATGAAACTGATCCAATGTTGATAGATTTGAGCAAATTTTTGGGTAGTGATTATTTTATGAATAGACTTGGATTAGACCCAAATACTATTGATTTAAAATTTTTGGGTGATGCTTTTATGGAACATGAAATGTTGAAAAAAACATTGGAACAAATAGGATTATTCCAAAATACGAACGTCAATATAGATGAATATATAAACAGTTTATATGATAATTTATCAAAAGAAAAAATGGGAGAATTGGGATTGGAGTTTGGACAGGATCTTACAGAGGAACAAAAAGATAATCTTACCGAAGATATAATTTGGTATATAAAACAAGAAATAACGCTACCGAATGGAGAAAATATAGAAGCTTTAGTGCCACAAGTTTATTTTGCGCAGAAAACATTAGAAGAATTGGCAGAAATTGAGCAACAAAAATTGGCACTTCAAGAGGAATTAAGTATAAAGCAAGCTGAAAAAGTTTCGTCAGACAAAGCTAATGAAGCCGGGAATAAAGCATTGCAAGATGAAATAAATAAATTACAAAATGAAGCAAAAAATGAAGCAAAAGCCAAAATAGCCGATGAAGCAAAAAGTTATATTCAAAATAACCAAGATGAAGTAAATAAGTTGATTCAGGAACAGTTTGAGGAATATAAAAATCAAAGTAAAAAAGAAGCTTATCAATGGTTAATTGATGAAGGGATAGTATTAAAGCAGGATTTGTCTTCATATTCAATAAGTTCAATAAGTGGCATTTTTGGGGCTTATCTTTATTCTGATGCAGAAGTATTACAAAAAATAAAAGAAAAAGTAGAACAAGATATTGTAGCGAATTTGGAACAAGAAAAATTAGAATCTTATAGCAATGAATTTTTAGCACCTAAACTTGAAAGTTTAGACAAAGAAAAAATATATCAAGAAGCATATAATAAAACTTATGAAAAAAGTTATCCGCTAGCGTTAGAAGAAGCAAAAAAACAAAATATTCAAGAATCAAATACCTCAAGTGTTATACAAGGAAATAATGTTGTAATACAAGCTATTGATCCGACGAAGGAATCAGTTTTAAATAATGCTGGAAGTATTATAGCAAGTGATACCTTGGCTATAAAAATGGATCAAGTAAATAATATAGCCTCAGCAGTAGGCGGAGGACAAGCTACATTAAGAGCAGGTAATTTGTTATATATTGACACAGTGAATGATATTTTGGGGACAGATGGAAAAATTAATAATATAAGTGGATTTATTGGAGCTACAAATTCTGCTAGTTTGTTGTATTTGAATACAGGAGATTTAAATAATATCACGCATAGTCAACAAGAAAGTTTTAGTTATACAGCAAAGAATTTCGATTATAGAATGACAGAAACAAATATTGGGAACATAGCCCAAATTGCTAGTGGCGGAGATATGACATTAAGTGTGACGAATGATTTATTTATGATGGGCTCCACTTTATTTACGGGGAATGGAGATATGAATTTAGATGTTGGGAATGATATAGTTGTGACAACAGTTCAAAATTATAATGATTTATATGAATATAAAAAAAATGATGGTGGAACATTTGGAACAACGACTACGAGGGAAAATCAGACTACAACACTTGAAAATATATCGAGCAATATACTTTCTGGAAATAATTTAAATATGAATGCAGGGAATGATATTATTTCAGTAGGGACTAATTTTTATGCAGATAATGATATAAATATGATAGCTGATAATGACCTTATGCTGCTTAATGCGACGGACTATAATTATAATTATTCATACTATAAAGAAGAAAAATTTGATTTAGGCAGCGCAATAGCTAATGTTGTAGCATCAGTAGCAGTAGGAGCATTAACAGGAGGATTTGGCGCAGCAGTTATGGCAGGCGCTAGTTCTGCATATGGTGCATCACAAATGACAAAAGGACGCGAAGATATAAGTATGAAATATGATGAAACAACTGTTGGAAGTTCACTAACAGCAGGAAATAATGTAAATATAAAAAGTGGGAATGATACGACAATGATATCAACAGGAATAAATGTAAATAATGATTTAGATGTTGCGACAGGAGGCGAATTATTTGTAGGTACTGCTGTGGAGAAACACGATAGTATGGAAAGCCACGAAAAATTTGGTGGAGACATATTAGGTGCTGCATTAAGTGGAGCTATAACAGGATTAGCGACGGGATTGGCAGTCGGTTCAGGGGATAAGTTTGGGGCTTGGCTTGGTGGAAAATTGGCAGGAACAGCCAATTTTGCGACTAATGCTTTGAGTTCAGCTTTAACATTTGGGGGCAATACAGCAATGGCTACTACTTTTGGAGTTTTGTCTGGGGCTTCAACAGCAATAAATTATGCACCAACGAATCAGATAATGACAGCTAATAGAGACTTAGAATCATCAGAAACATATACAGCTCTGCAAGTCTCATCAAATTTTAATGTGGGCAATAACCTAAATATAAATACAAATCAAGATTTGACGATTGCAAGTTCAAATGTAAATGTTGGAAATAATGCAGTTTTGAATAGTGAAACTGGAGATGTAAATATTTTGAGCGTAACAGAGAAACAAACAACAATAAATAAAGAAATAGATACAAGCAAATTTGGAAACTTTGGATTTACATATTCAGACACAAGTGTTGGATTGGGAGGAAGTTATGATGTAACAACAACTGTAACTACAACAAATACGAATCAAGAAAAATCATCTAATCTTAATATTGGAAATAATTTAATGATAAATGCTAATAATGATGTAAATATTATTGCTAGTAATATTGTTGCAAATAATGACATAGATATTAATGCAGAAACAGGAAATATTAATGTTTTGTCAAAAGAACAACTACAAACTATAAGAAATTTAACAGAAGTTGATACAATTAGTTTTGGATTATCAGTAGGTAATACATGGTGGAGTGCAGCAAAAGGAGCATATGATATGGCAGACACTGCCAGCAGAGGAAATCATGATACAACTGAAGGCTATACAAATTCTTTTCTACAAGCTGGACATACTTATATGGCGTATAAAGGTGCAGCTGAATTGGCAGAAAATATAAGCAGTGTTAAAGATCTTACAAGTTTTACAAACTTGGGATTTTCACTAGGAGCTAATATTTCTGTTTCACATACAGAAAGTGAAACGAATGTAGAAAATATAACTAACAAAGGAAGTAATATAATTAGTAGAAATGGAGACATAAATCTTACAGCAGAAAATGATATAAATATAAAGGGAAGCAATATTAATGCAAATAGTGATGATGAAACTAAAGGAAATATAAATTTAATATCAAATGATGGAACTATAAATATAACTGAAACTCAATCAAGGAGTCATACGGAAACAGAAACAACCACTTTTACGAATGGAATAGTTAATACTTCACTGAATAATATTATAGATGCTTATGCAAATTCTTCTTATGACTACTTGATATTTAATAAAACTCCAATTATTCTTCCAAGCAGTTTTGGATATAATAAAGGAGATTATGAAAGTGAAGTTATAAAAAATGATAACAATACGAGTTTAAAAGGCAATAATGTCAATATTGTGACAAAAGAAAATGGTCAAGTTACAATTACTGGACTAAGTGAAGAAGAAAGAGCTAATTTTAATATTACAGACAATCAAGGGAATAATACAGTTAATGTAACAATTAATGAATTAGAAGAAAAAAATACAGAAGAATTCTCAAACTGGGGTATTAATGTCGGACTTGGCAATGGACTTACGAATAACTTATTAAATACAACATTTAGTTATAGTGATAGTGAAGGTTATGATTTTAGTGTGAGTCCTATGAGTTTTTATAGTAGTTTAATTGCAACCGAAGAGACATTGGAATTTGGTAGAGAAACAATTGAGAAAGGAACAGAGTTGTTAAAATTGGAGGATGGAGATAATAAAGATAGTAAATATAATATGACTATATCTCTATTAGGAACTGGAATTTCGCAAGTATTTAGCGCTCCAGAAGGATTTTTGGATTATTTTATAGAGAATGATAGTAAATTAATTGTTAATGGAAAAGAAACAGATGATGCAAAATCTGCAAAAGATTATTATGTAAATGGTATAATGAATAAAAGAGAGGATGTAGATGTTGTATCAACAGAAAAAGATGCTGTAGTTAGATATAATCCAACTAGTGGATTTTTGGGAGATTTATTAGAGTCGGGATTAGGTAAAATATTCAATGGGAATGGAATAACTGCATATTTGGGATCTATGAATAGAATTGTTGCAGGAGATTTGGCACAAAGAAGTGATATGGAAGGTGTAAACAATTCGTTTCATAGTCAAGGGACAATTATTGGAGTAGGAGCGATGAATATTTTATCTTCACAGGGAGTAACTTTAGATAGTAGCCAAATAATGTGGGCTGTTGGACCTGCAGTAGCTAAGAGTACCTGGGAAAATACTGCAAATGAAGTATTGGTAGATGGAAATATACGTTATTACCAGACTCCCGGAGATTATGTAAGGATAGTTACAACACCAACAGAAATATTAAGTAGTTACAAAGGCACTGATATAAATAGTAGTTATGACGGGCATAATTTTAGAGATAATGCATTATACTATTCAAGTTTAAGTGATAGGATTTAACAAAGACAATAGATGAAAAAAATACTTAATTACCTAAAAATTAAGCTTTTTGCTCTAGTTATACTTTTAATATTCCTATCTCAAAATTTATTATTAGCATTGGATCCTGATGAACAATTATCAATATTACAACAACAAATTATAGCGCAACAACAAGAACAACAACGCCAAAATGAAGAAAATAGACAACAAATTAGAGAAACAGAAAAACTAAGAAAAAGTAAAGAAAAACAAGGATTAATTGAACCTGTTGAAAAAGATAATAATCTAGAAAGTAGTTTTTCTGAAGATTCAAAAGCTCAAAATAATTATAGATTTTCGGAAATAAAATTAATTGGTAACAAAATTTATTCGACAAAATATTTGAATAAGAAAATACTTAATAATTATATTGGGGAAGCTATAAACAAAAAAAATATACATGATATACAAAATGAAATAATCAAACTTTATATAGAAAGCGGATATATTACGACTAGAGTTTATTTTGATTTGGAAAAGACCAAAATTGATATGGAAAATCCAAATAAAAGTTTGTTCGTTATAGTTATTGAGGAAGGAAAAGTAGATAAAATAAAACTTATTAAAAAAAATAAAAAAAAAATTCAAAAAAGTGAAGACCAAAAAGATCAAAAAGACCTAAAAAAGATATCAAAATTCAAACAATTTAGGCTAAATTCACAACTATTTTTTATATTTCCATTCAAAAAAAATAAACTATTCAATATCAAAGATTTTGAGCAAGGCTTGGATCAGATGAATCGGCTTCAATCTAATAATGTTACAATGGAAATAAAGCCTCCAGAAATAAAAAGAGTAGGTTATTCAGATATAATAATAACAAATAATAATAAGAGTGCTAGAACGACTTTTTTGAATGCTGGAGTTGATAATTCTGGGAGCGAAAGTACAGGTGAAATGCTTGCGAATGCATCTATAAATCAAGATAATTTATTTGGAATAAACGATAATTTATACATAAAATATACAGAAAATATAGATGGAGACGGTGATTTTGAAAGCGATATTTTGATAAATCCGAATTTAGAGAAAAATAAAAGATATAGCAAGTCTTTTTATTCTAGTTTATTAGTCCCATTTGGCTATTGGTCATTAAGCGCAAGTCTTAGCTATTCTAAATATTTGACAACAATAAATGGATATTCCACGACTTTTACTTCCAAAGGTAACACTTTTGTACAAAACTATACGCTCGATAGAGTTATATATAGAAAAAAGTTGTATAAATTGAACATGGGAACAAACTTAGAAATAAGAGACACAGAAAGTTATATAAGAGATATAAAAAGTGAAACTGGAAGTAGAATAAGCACTAATATCAATCTATATCTTAGCAACACAATTTATACAAAATATGGGACTATAATTCTAAAACCGTCTTATCAACGAGGATTAGATTGGTTTAATTCAAAGAGAGATATGAGCGATCTGCTAGATACGGAACCAAGATTACAATATGATTTATTTAAGTTTTACGTATATTATAATACGAGGATAAATCTTCCACTTTTTACAAAAACTCAAATAAAAGACGAACTTGGAAATAATTTAGAATTAGAAGTAAAAAAACAAGATGAAAATGGAGAAGAAATTATACAAAAAAAACCTTTAAAAATTAGGAATAAAATTCCTCTAAATTATACTTTATCAATAGATTCTCAATATAGTATGGATACATTATATGGAACTAATCAGTTTAGCGCTGGTGGAGAGTATACTGTAAGAGGATTTAAAGAAAGTAATATAAGCGGAGATAATGGTTTTTATATAAGAAATGATTTGAAAGTAAGTGTAAAGTATTTAATTCCAAGGTTTATATTGAATACGAAATTTATGAATTATGGAGGAAGTAAAAATGTTTCTATAAATGATGCATTTTCTAGAACATATTTTGGGGTATTTTATGACTATGGATATGTAAAAGATAAATATAAAGATTCTTCGGATATAGTTTATAACTCTCAAAGCGGGCATATGAATGGGGCAGGTATTTCATTGAATTATTATGGAAAATACCTCAGTTGGGCTATAATTTATGCTAAATCATTACAAAGCCCATCTTATTTAGAAACAAGAGACGGCATTAAAAAAGAAAAAGACGCCATTTATTGGAGAGTTGGTTTGTCTTGGTAATTCAAAAGGAGGCAAAAGCCTCTTTTACATAGCAGAGTAATAACATTTATTGGAGAATTAGTTTGTTTTTCAAGTCGGTAAAAGTCATTGAAAAAGTAACATTTAAAGACCGTTTAAATTTTTTTGTTGAATTCTGTTATCAATTCCAAAAAATTAAATCTTTGAATAAAATTTGTGGCATTAATTAATAAAATTATTCACAAATATTCTTTTGAATTGCTTCATTATTTATTTTTATCTCAAATATTTAAAATATATAGAAATACCTTGTTTTATGGCGCTGTAGTAAGTATAATTAAGATTTATAGCTTCAATTTATTTTTGCTTGTATTTTATTATACAGTTTCATTCATATAGCCCTATATGCTAAAAATGAAATTTGTTTTTATAATTTTTATAAAATGTGTATAAAAAAACTTAATTTAAAGGCTAAAAAAATATGAAAATTTTATTAGCGAAACAATACGGATTGTGTTTTGGAGTAAAAAGAGCTTTAAAATTAGCAAAAATGAAAGCAAAATTGTTGAATGATAATTTTTTTGGAATAACTGAAAAATGTACTAAAAAAAATAACAAAATAAAAAAAACTTATTTAGTTTATACATTAGGACCGATTATTCATAATCCGCAAGCTGTAGAATTTTTGAAAACTAGATATATTGTTCCAATAGATGAAAATAAAATTGAAATATTAGATAAAAACAAAAATTCTTTTTTAGTAATAAGATCTCATGGTATAACAAAAAATTTAGAAAATAGACTTGTAAAAAGCGGATACTCTTTGATCGATGCGACTTGTCCATTTGTAAAAAAAGCGCAAAATATAGCAAATGAGTTGAAAAAAAAATCTATATTTTCTATAATAATTGGTGATGAAAAACATCCAGAAGTAATTGGTATAAAAAGTTATGCCAATAAAAAATCTTTAATAATAAATACTTTAGATGAATTAAAAGAAAAGTTTGATAAGAATTTTTTTAATTTACGAAAACAAAAAAAAATAGGAGTTTTGTGTCAAACTACGCAGAATTTAGAAAAATTAAAAAAAATTATATCTTTTTTGAAAAAACAAAAATTTGAATTGGAAATTTATAATACAATTTGTTCCGCAACTTTACAAAGGCAAGAAGAAGCAAAAAAAATTTCAAAAGAAGCAAATGTCGTTTTGGTTATTGGTGGAAAAAATAGTTCAAATACAAATAAACTTTTTGAAATTTGTAAAAAAGTGAATAAAAATACTTTTCATATTGAGCAAGATTCAGATATTAGAGATAGTATGCTGAATGGTTGTAAAAATAATTCTGATGCAAAAGTTGGAATTGTGACCGGCACATCAACACCTAGCTTGATTATAAGAAAAGTTATAAATGAAGTCAGGAGGCTAGAAAATAATGGATGATTATAAAAATTTTAAGAGTGATGATGAAGAAATTTCCATGGAAGAATTACTCAAAAAAAATGAAAATAAATTTTTTAGCGATACAGGGAAAGATATCGTAAAAGCTATAATTGTTGAAGTAGGACATGACGATGTTACAATTGATATTGGATCAAAATCCGAGTTGTATATTGATATAACTGAGTTTTTGGATGAAAATAATGACTTGAATATAAGAGTTGGGGATGAGGTTGAAGTTTTTGTAGAACATAGAAGTAGTATAGGTATTTCAAAAGTGTCTTATAAAAAACTAAAACTTATGAAAACTTTTGAAGATTTGAAAACTAGATTTGAATATAAATTGCCAGTTAATTGTAAAGTTGTTTCTGAAAATAAAGGCGGGTTTGTTGTAAGCATAAGCGGGATTGAAGGTTTTATGCCGATTTCTCAAATTCCTTTTGGCATTAAAAAAGAGGATTTAAAAAATAAAAATTTTGATGTATTGATATTAGATATCAGAGATAACAATATCATTGTTTCTGCAAAAGAATATGAGAATAAAATAAAAGAAAAAAAAGCTGTAGAATTAAAAAAGAAATTGGAAATTGGACAAAAAATAAAAGGAAAAGTAAAAAATATAAAAGATTATGGAGTTTTTGTTGATTTAGGCGGATTGGATGGGTTTTTGCATATTTCAGATATGAGCTGGATAAAAGTTAGAAATCCTAAAGATATACTATCTTTATATGATGAAGTTGAAGTTATAATAACGGATATGGATGAGAATAAAGAAAAAATTTCATTAAGTTTAAAAAATTTACAAAAAGATCCTTGGAGTAACATTAAATTTAAAATAGGAGATATTGTAGAAGGAAAAGTCTTAAAAATTATAAAGATTGGAGCTTTTATTGACATTGGAAATAATATAGAAGGTTTTTTGCATATTTCAGATTTATCTTGGATAGACAAAATCCACAAAGTTAACGACGTATTAAAAGAAAACGATATAGTAAAAGTAAAAATATTAAATATTGATAAAACTGCTAGAAGAATTTCTTTAGGTTTAAAACAAATAGAAGAAAGTCCTTGGGAAAAATTTGTTTCTGTGCATAAAAAAGGCGATAGAGTTTTTGGCAAAGTTACTTCAATTTTAGATTTTGGCGTGTTTGTAGAAATTGAAAAAGGAATTAACGGGTTACTTCACATCAATGATATTTCTTGGGATAAAACAGAAAAAATTACTCCAGATATGTTTAAAAAAGGAGAAGAAATAGAAGCCGTTATAATTGCCGTTAATCTAAAAGATAGAAAATTGTCGCTTGGGTTGAAACAAAAAAATGTAGATCCGTTTTTGAAATATAAATTAAAAAAAAACTATGACGCAAAAATAGAATTAGTTGAAAAAGACAAAATAATAGTTAAACTTGTAGACAATTTAATTGGAACCATCCCGAGAAAATTTGCTGCTGAAACTAATATTGATTTACAATCAAAGTTTAAAATTGGAGACGATGTAACTGCAAAACTTGTAAAAATTGACATAAAAAATCGCGAGTTAGTTTTTTCAATAAAAGATTATTTGAAAGAACAAGAAAGATTAGATGTAAAAAAATATATGGAACAAGAAAAACCTTTTAATCCAACATTTGCAGAATTGTTATCTGATAAAATGAAAGATAAACTAAAGGATTTAAAAAATTAAAAATTATCAAAAAATAAGAGGCAAAAAAAAATTGCAAATAGAAAATATTAATTCATTAAATTTAGATTTTTATAATACAAATATTAATACGAATATTGAAAATTTTGTCTATAAAAATTTTTCTTTAAATTTATATAATGGCAATTGTTTAGAATTATTTAAAATAATACCTGATAATAGTATAGATTTTATTTTGACAGACCCTCCTTATTTTTTAGATAAATTAGATAATAATTGGCATGATAAAATTATCGTAAATAATATAAAAAAATCAAAAACAATAGGAGGCTTGCCTGTTGGTATGAAATTTGACAAAAATCAAGGCAGAAGATTGCAAAATTTTTTTTATAATGTTTCAAGAGATGCTATTAGGGTATTAAAACCGGGCGCATTTATGATCGCATTTTCACAAGGAAGGCTGATTCATCGACTAGCAGTTGCGGCAGAAGATATTGGGTTTGAAATTAGAGATTTATTTATATGGGAACATGATGGTGGGCAAGGAAAAGCTTTTACGCAAAATCATTTTGTCCAAAAAAGGAATTTAAATAAAAATGAAAGAGACCGTGTTTAAAGTCAAGAAAAAAATAAAAAATTTAGTAACAGCGCAGGAGGGAGTT
>JAIRLV010000134.1 GCA_031259185.1 Elusimicrobiota bacterium
CTTTAAATAAATTAATAATAAGTAAAATAAAGAAAAAATACAAAACTAATTATGATATGGGAATAAAAAACTTTAAAAATAAAAATTTTAGGGTTGCTATAAATTATTTTACAATTGCCTTGGTATATGTACTAACAGATGAAGAAAAAATGAATATAAATAGTTATTTAACTCTTTCGAAGCAAGAATTAAAAAGAAGTCTACAATCTACAAAAATAGAAGAAGTTGTGAAAGAAGAGGCACAAATAGAAGAACAACCAAAAGAAGAAACTATAGATAAAGTAGTAGATACAGAACGAGTTAGGAGGCATTATACGCAAGGTTTATATTATTATAGAAATGGATACACTCAAAAAGCTATAACAGAATGGGAACTTGCTATAAACTTAGAGCCTGAAAATGAAAGGGTATATACAAGTCTACAACGAGCAAGAGCTTTACTTGAAAAAGGAAACTAGAAAAATATATGAAAATCAGTATTAATGTTAAAACTGTATTATGTATAATTATATTGTTTTTAATATTATTTTCTATTAGTGGCGTTTTTTATTTAAAAAAATATGAAACAAGGCTAATTAATAATTTGATAGAAAAAGCGAAATTAATTGTTAGAATGTCAGATATATCTATTTTAGAAGATATAACTAAATATAACGATATTTCTCTCTTGTCATTTTTAGAAAAAATAGAATCTATAGGAGATGTATTAAATGTAGTAATTTTTTCGAATAATGGAACAGTTTTAGCTAATACAGACGTTTACGAAATGGGCTTACAATATACTGATAAAATTACAAATTGGGTTATCAATTTACAAAATTTTGCTTATATGCATTCTGTAGAAGCAAATAAAAATGTTATTATCTTCGCATCGCCTTTAGTAGACAAAGAATTGGGAATAATAGCATTCATAAAATTTTCTTTATCCAAAAGTAGTTATTTAGAATTATTAAAAAAAGAAAAAAAATATTATTTTATGGGAATATTTATTTTTTCATCATTATTTATAATATTGTTTTTTTTATATTTTTATACGCAGATTTCTCATCCGCTTATCCTTATTAAAGACGGAAGTAAATTATTGATAAATAACTTAGTCAATTTTAAATTTAATATTAAATCAAAAGATGAAATAGAAGATATTTATAATAATTTGAATAATTTGGTAAATGAATTTGTGAAAATGTTAGAAAGTAAAGATTTAGAAAAAGATGTTATTATAAAAAGTGAAGAAATTAGAATAGAAAGTTTTTTCAAAGACGCTTATAAAGATAGCAATATTTTATTAGCGGACAGTAATAATAAAATAATTTATGAACAAACTGTAATAAATGGTATATTCAAAGAAAAAACTATAGGTATGCATTTATTGGATGCGATTAATAATGCAGATTTAATCAGCTTTTTAACTGATGCTTATAGCAAAAAGGAAAATATATTAAATCAAGAAATTTTAATTAATGAATATAACTATAAATTTAGCATTGTATTTATAAAAAAACAAAATATCTTATCAGACAAAACAATCTTTATTTTTAATAAATAAAAAATTTATTGATACTAATTGCTAATTTTTATATAATAAAAAATCTAAACTATTAATAAAGGCTTTTTATTTTATGAAGGTAAAAATAATAATTTGTAGAGAAAATGTGATTCTACCGAAATATGAACATATTGGCGATGCTGGTATGGATTTAATAAATGCAGGTGAAGATATTTCGCTAGGAGCATTTGAAAGGGCTTTATTGCCGACTGGAATAAAAGTTGCTATTCCAGAAGGTTATGAGCTTCAAATTAGACCAAGAAGCGGAATGGCATTAAAAAAAGGAATTACTCTTTTGAATACTCCTGGGACAATAGATTCTAGTTATAGAGGCGAAATCGGGATTATTGTTTTTAATTCTAATAATAAACCAGTTACTATAACAAGTGGTGAAAGAATTGCGCAGGCAGTTCTTTCAAAATTTGAAATTATAGAATGGGATAAGGTTGATGAATTAGACGGGACTACTAGAAAAGATGGCGGTTTTGGAAGTACAGGAACGCATTAATTTATATTAGTGACATATACTGGAGGAATTTTAGATGGGTGTTTTTATCGGAATAAATAAAGAAGTAAGAAGAGCGTATGGCTTTGACGAAATAGCATTGTCGCCTAGTGATTTTACTGTAAATCCTGATGAAGTAGACACTAGTTGGCAATTTGAGGGATTTAATATAAAATATCCCATTATGGCGGCAGCTATGGACGGAGTGGTCGATGTAAAATTTGCAATAGAAATGTCAAGACTAGGCGGGTTAGCCGTTCTAAATTTAGATGGTGTACAAACGAGATACGATAAACCAGACCAAATTTTGGGGAAATTAATATCAGCTTCTCAAGAAAAATCAACAGAACTTATCCAAAATTTATACAAAGAACCAGTAAAATTAGAACTTATTGTAAAAAGAATTAAAGAAATTAAAAAAAATAATCTTTTGACAGTTGTTTCTGTTGTTCCTAGAAAGGCATTAGAATATGGAAAAGTTGCTAAAAAAGCTGGCGCTGATATATTAGTTATACAATCTACAGTGACAGCCGTAAAACATTATTCCACCCAATATAAACCGGTAAATTTTAAAGAAATAATAGATACTTTGAAAATGCCTATAATTATTGGAAACTGTATAAATTATCAAGCGGCATTAGATTTGATGGAAGTTGGAGCGTCAGGGATTTTGGTTGGTGTGGGACCTGGTGCGGCTTGTACTTCTAGAGGCGTCTTGGGTATAGGAGTTCCTCAAGTCACTGCAACAATAGACTGCGCTGCTGCGAGGGATTATTTTTTAAAAAAAACAGGAAAATATGTTTCTATAATAACAGACGGAGGTATGGATAGCGGAGGAGATATTTGCAAAGCTTTTGCAAGTGGCGCTGATGCTGTAATGGTCGGATCATTATTTGCTAGAGCGAAAGAAGCTCCTGGAAAAGGTTATCATTGGGGGATGGCTACTGTTGACAAAAATTTGCCAAGAGGAACAAGAGTCAAAGTTGGCGTAAATGCAACTTTAAAACAGATTTTATTAGGACCGTCAAATATGGATGACGGCTCGCAAAATCTAATAGGAGCTTTGAAGACAAGCATGGGAAGTTTAGGCGCAAAAAACATAAAAGAAATGCAAATGGTAGAAATGGTAATAGCTCCTTCAATAAAATCAGAAGGTAAATTATTACAAAAATCTCAAAAAATTGGTATGGGTAAAAAATAAAATTAACGATTTGCTTTTCTATTATAAAAAAGGAGTTTTTATGAAAAATTTAAAGACTTTAATAGGTATTATATTTACCTTATTTTTTTGTATAGTATCTTTATTCGCTAGAGTTTCATTTGTTAATATATCTCCTATGGATACTTTTTTTTCAGAAGATACGGTTATTGGACTAGATGGCGGAATAGTTATAAAGACACAAGCAAATATTGGCGTCCAAGTTGCTTTTCTAGCTGAATCATATGATGTTAAAGGATTACAAGCTGGAGTCGTTTCTGCATCACAAGACAATATAGGGTTACAATATGGACTAGTCGGTTGTATGTCGGGAAACAACATAGGAGCTCGTTAGGTCTTTTTAGTTTAGTTGAAGAATCAATAGTTGGCGCACAATTTGGAGTTATTCTGAGTTTTGCTAATGAACTAAAGGGGATACAATTTGGAGGTATTATAAGTCGTGTCTCCTATGAACTACATGGGATACAATCTGGTGCTCTTATAAATACTGCCCATATACTAAAGGGATTACAATTAGGATTAATTAATGGCGCTAAAGAAGTTTCTGGACTACAATTAGGATTTTTTAACTTCATCGAACAAACATATTTTGGACTACAATTAGGATCTTTTAATTTCATCGGAGAAACATATTTGGGACTACAATTAGGATTAATTAATTACGCCGGAGAAACATATTCTGGACTACAATTAGGATTAATTAATTATGCCGAAGAAACATATTCTGGATTACAATTAGGATTTTTTAATTATGCCAAAGAAATTTCTGGACTACAGTTAGGATTAATTAATTACGCCGGAGAAACATATTCTGGATTACAATTAGGACTTTTTAATTACGCCAAAGAAATTTCTGGACTACAGTTAGGACTTTTTAATATATCAAAGAATAGTGATATCTATCCTTATTTACCCATTTTTAATGCAAGATTTTAATATCTATTCTTTAAATTTACAAAATAAAGGCACTTTTTTAGAAATTTAGTTTCTATAGAAAGTGTTTTTTTTATTTTTGTGAGAATTTTTATATTCTATATTATGAAAAAAAATTTAATATATTTTTTTACTTTTTTTTTAATTACAGAAGTTATTTTGTGCAAAGAAATGCAGTTTTTTGAAAAAAATAATGCAATTAATGCAAAAAGCGATGCAATTAGTATTCATAAAAAAGGCGAAGAAGTCGTACTAAATGGAAATGTCAGGATAAATAGAACGGACTTTTTTATCTATTCTAATCAATCTACTATTTTTCAAAAAAAAAATTCAATAAAAAGTATAGGAAATGCCAAAACTTATAAAATTTTTGAAAATGGAAATTATTTAAATTCTATTTCCAATTCTGTTTTTTATTCAGATTTTGATAAAATATTAGAATTTAATAATATAAAAAAATTGGATTATTTTATAAAAAAAGATAATCGGATGATAAATTTAATAAGCAAATATTTAAAATTGGAGCAAAAAAAAGATAAGAATTTTTTAAACATACGACAATTGAAAAAGTTAATAATTCCTTTTACTGAAGAAAAAATCAATGACAATCAAGAAACAGCTATTATCGATGGAACTAATTTTGTAAAAGCCAATAATGTTTACGGCTATTCAAATGCTATTAACGATGAGATTTTATTTGTAGAAATGAATAAAAATGTTTTTCTAGAAAGAAAAAAAAGTAATAACGAATATATAAAAATAATAGCGGATAATCTTATTTATAATAAAGAAAAAAGTATTTCTACAATTAATGATATTAAAGAAATAAATTATATTGATGAAAATAAAAACGAATATCTTATTTTTTGTAAAAATATAGTTTGGGATATGGAAACAGATATTATTGAATTTTTTGGAAATCCTATAATTTTTCAGAAAAAAGATAAATCCTATATAATAAATTCAAAAAAAGCTTTTTTTTATAACAAAGATAAAATCGTTTTATTTTTCAAAAAACCTGTTCTTTTTCAAGAAGATGAAACAGGAAAAGGTCTTTATAAGGCTGAAAAAATTTTGTATTATATAAATGAAAAGATTATAAAATTTGAGGATACTGTGGAAATAGAATTTATACAAAAAAATACTAAACAAAAAATTGAGGATAAAGCTGAAAATTTATGAAAAAAAATTTTTCATATATTAATAAAAATATTAAAAGAAAATTTTATTCTATATTTATATTATTACTAGTATTTTTAACTATTTTTTTATATATAAATTTAAAAACAATAAATATAGATATTTTTTACACTTCTGATATTTATGGGAATATTTTAACAACTACTTCTAATCATAAGGTTTTTGGTTTGATTTCCTTGCCATACATTTTAGATAAATATGACAA
>JAIRLV010000144.1 GCA_031259185.1 Elusimicrobiota bacterium
TTTTTAATATTTTGCAATTTAAAGGTATTAGTGAATTTTATTTAAAAAATTTTTTAAAAATGCTATAATTTTCTTGTATAAAATATTTGTAAATAAAATTTAACATTTATGTTTTGACATACTTTTAATTTTTTTTTAATTTAATTTTTTCAAAATGGGAGAGAAATGGAGTACAAAAATATAGAATCAAGTTTTAATAATTTCAGGTTAGTCAGGTTAGAAAAGTTTTTTATAGAAATTACAAATTCTTTTACAATTTTATGGAATATTTTTGTTTGGATTTTTTTAATAATTATAAAAAGAAAAAAAATTGATAAAGATAATTTAGTTTCTCAATTTTATGAAGTTGGCGTCAAATCTTTGCCGATTATTTTCATAACTGCGTTTTCTACTGGAATGGTGTTAGCATTACAATTAGGATTGGTAATGAAAAGCTGGTTCGGCGATCCTATTTTTGTCGGCATGTCTCTTTCATTTACTTTTGCAAAAGAATTATCTCCAATTTTGACAGCAATTGTCATTTCTGGTAGAATAGGAGCTGCAATAACTGCAGAAATTGGGACTATGAAAGTTACAGAACAATTGGATGCTATGAGTTCGCTAGGTGTCCATCCTTTGCAATATATAGCTATTCCTAAGTTTTTAAGTTGTATCATAATGGTCCCAATTCTAAGTATATTTTCATACATTATCAGTATAATAGGCGGATTGACTGTAGCAACAAGCGTTTTAAAAATACCATATCCTATTTATTTTGCAGACGTCTTTGATTTTGTCTACATAAAAACTATTCTACATGGATTAATAAAAGCTATATTTTTTGGACTGATTGTTGCATGGATTAGTATGTATAAAGGATTTAATTGTGAAGAAGGAGCGGAAGGCGTTGGAAAAGCAACTACCGCTTCTGTAGTTTTATCAATAATTTTAATACTTGTTTCAGATTATTTTTTGACATCATTTTTGATTATAATAAAAATATTTTAGCAGATACTTTAAACAGAATAAAAAATATATCAATTTTTAATTCTTTATTATTGAAAAAGACTTATTATTAATATTATTTTGATGAAAGTTCAAAAAAAAGTCTTATAAATTTAAGGAACAAAAATGCCTGATAAAAATAAAATAGTAGTCATAAAATTTGGCGGGAGCCTTTTTGTTAATGAAAATAATAGATTCAAATTTTGGGAAGATATAAAAAATTTAATTGAGAAAAAATTTTTTAAAATTGTAATTGTTCATGGCGGGGGCAAAGAAATATCTAACTGGTTAGAAAGATTAGAAGTAGAAGTGAAATTTGTAAATGGACTTAGATATACTGACGAAAAAAGTATAGAAATTGTAGAAATGGTTTTGTCTGGAAAAATAAACAAACAATTAGCGAGTGAAATTTCTAGCTTTGGAGTCTCAAGTATTGGGATTTCTGGTAGAGATTCAAAACTAGTTCTCGTAAAACAAAAACTTGAATTGGGAAGGGTTGGTGAGCCAATTTTTGTGAACTCTGAAATTTTGAACAAATTACTAAAAGCTGGAATCTTGCCTATCATATCGCCAATTTCAACAGACGCAGATAGAAAAAGTTTTAATGTGAATGCTGATGATTTTGCTAGTATTATAGCTCAAAGTATTAATGCCGATAATTTAATTTTTATGACTGATATGAAAGGCGTTTTGGCGAACATTAAAGATGAAAATAGCGTAATATATATCTTAAATAAAGCTAAAGCTGATGAATTGATTGAAAAGAGCGTCATAAAAGATGGAATGTTGGTAAAAATTAAATCAGCATTTTCTTCATTAGAAAATGGAATAAGGGAAATAAATATTGTTGATGGTAGAGAATTTGGAATTATAGAAAAAATTTTTGGAAAGAATGAAAAAAAATTAATTGGAACAAGAATAATAAGATGAAACATTATGATTATTTAAATGATTTTGTTAATATTGAAAAAGAAAATTTTATCAGTGTATTTAAACGTTATCCTATATGTTTCGTAAAAGGTAAAGGGAATTATCTTTGGGATCATAATGGCAAAAAATACACTGATTTTTTGAGCGGCATTTCTGTTTGCGTTTTAGGGCATTGTAATAAACAAATCTGTAAGGCTGTAAAAAAACAACTTGATAATTTATTACATGTTTCAAATATATTCTACAATGAATCTCAACTGAAACTAGCAAAAAAATTAAATGAACTATTTAAATTAGCGTCAAAAAAAAATGAAAATTCAAAAGTATTTTTTTCAAATAGTGGAGCAGAGGCAAATGAAGCTGCTATAAAAATAGCGAGAAAATTTGGAAATCAAGATGAAAAAAAACGATTTGAAATTATAACTTTTAACAATTCTTTTCACGGTAGAACATTAGCAACTTTAGCTGCGACAGGACAAAAAAAATTTCATGATGGATTTGAGCCTTTACCAGAAGGATTTAAATATGCAGACTTCAACAATTTTGAAAGTATAAAAAAAGTTTATTCTACCAAAACCATTGCAATAATGTTAGAATTAATTCAAGGCGAAGGCGGAGTCTGCATTGCAGATAAAAATTTTATCAAAAAAATAGAAAGTTTTTGTAAAGAAAAAAATTTAATACTAATAGTTGACGAAATTCAAACCGGAATTGGGAGAACTGGTAAAATGTTTGCATTCGAGCATTACAATATTTCACCAGATATTATAACATTAGCAAAAGCAATTGGCGGTGGACTACCTCTTGGTGTAACGATAATTCAAAATAAATTGAAAAATGTTTTGACATATGGAAATCATGGAACAACATTTGGGGGAAATTTAGTCTCTTGCGCAGCTGGCTTTGAAATGCTGAATCAATTAGATAATAAAAAATTTAAATATATAAGAAAAATTAGTTTATATTTTTTTGAAAAATTGAATGAGTTGAAACAAGAATATGATTTTATAAAAGAAATTCGTGGGAAAGGGCTTATGATTGGGTTAGAATTAACGATAGAAATACCAAATTTAGTGCAAAATTGTTTAGAAAAAGGGTTAATTATAAATATGCCAAAACCGAAAGTTATCAGATTCTTGCCACCTTATAGTATTCAAAAAAAAGATATTGATTTTTTAATTGAAACTTTAAGGATATTTTTTGATAAAGCTTCATCGTCCCTACCGTAAAAATTGATTTTCTTTATATTTTTATGTTTTGACAAAATTGTTTTGTTTTTTCTTTCTTTTTCAAAGAAACAAAATATTTGTTCTTTTCTTTACATTGCTAAAGAAAAGAACCTAAAGAAAGCTAGGGTGTGTTGACACAATTTAAATAAATGATGCTAAAACAAAAATAAACAAATCCAATATAGCTAACATCCAATTTATCATATCTAGTACATATTCTACGAAACAACCGCTCAATTACATTACGACACTTGTAAAGTTCTTTATCATACTTCCATGGAAATTTACGGGTCGCTCTAGGCGGAACAATTGGCACATAATTTAGCTTTTTCG
>JAIRLV010000145.1 GCA_031259185.1 Elusimicrobiota bacterium
TTATACTATCGTCTAATTTATCAAATATTATATTGTGCATAGCTTTTTCAATAAATTGATCTCCTTCTAATACACTAATTCTTGTTTTTTCAAACAAAGATATTTCTATTGACGATAAAATATCAAAAATATTTATTTTTTGAGGTCTATTAATCAGTTTATATCCGCCTTGAGAACCTTTTATTGATATTACAATTCCCGCATGTTTCAACATAGAAAATACTTGTTCCAAATATATTTTTGAAATTTTAAGTTTTTCAGATAATGTTATCAAAGTAATATAATCTTGGCTATCATAATTTTGAGCAAGATATATCATAGATGCTAACCCATATCTTGCTTTTGCTGATATTCGCATATCGCCTCCAAAATTATTTTATAATTTCCTAATTTTATATTTTACATTCCATATCAATAAAAGTCAATCCATATTTTTTAATCAATTAAACAGCTATCAAATTTATATTGACATATTGACAATAAATATGTTATAATATAAAAATATGCTTATTATGGATATATGGTTTTAGATTTTTATTGGCTATAAAACCACTTTCACACTATTTTGCTTAATGTAATTTTAGGCTCTATTTAGATTTTTATTAATTATTTTTTATATGCTTTTTTCAAAGCTTTTTCCAAATCATTTACAATATCTTTTTTGTCTTCAATACCTACAGATAAACGAACTAAATTATCCGTAATCCCTATTTTTTGTCTAATATTATATGGAATGCTCGCATGTGTCATTGTAGCAGGATGGGATATTAGAGATTCAACGCCTCCTAAACTTTCTGCCAAAGCAATTAATTTGACACTTTTATAAAAAATTTTTATATCATAGTCTTGTGATAATAAAAAAGAAATCATCCCGCCAGCGCCCTTCGCTTGTTTTTTATTTATTTCATAACCTTCAAAACTTTTTAATCCAGGATAAAATACTTTTTTTATTCCTTTTACGTTTTCCAAAAATTTTGCTACATAATCTGCATTTTCCAAATGTCTATCAAGCCTTACTGCTAAAGTTTTGATACCACGCATTAAAAGCCAAGAATCAAATGGTTCTAAAATAGATCCTACAGCATTATGTAAAAATTTTAGTTTTTCACTTAAATTTTTATCTTTAACTACTGCAAGTCCACATATCACATCAGTATGTCCACCTAGATATTTTGTTCCACTATGAATCACTATATCAGCTCCAAGTGTCAATGGCTTTTGAAGATAAGGTGTCATAAAAGTATTATCTACTATTGTCAAGGCATCATATTTTTTGGCAATACAAGAAATTGCTTTTATATCTGTTATTGTCAATAATGGATTAGCAGGGCTTTCTAAAATTATAGCTTTGATATTTTTATCTTTTTTAAAAATTTTATCTACTTTATTGATATCGGTTGTGTCAACAATTTCATATTTTATATCAAAATTTGAAAATACTTGGTCTAATATTCTAAATGTTCCACCGTAAACGTTTTTTGAAATCAAAATTTTATCTCTACTTTTGAAAAGCAACAAAGTAGTAGTTATAGCTGCAAGTCCAGATGCGAAAGCAAATCCGCTATATCCTTCTTCTAAATCTCTTATCAATGCTTCTAAAGCTTCTCTTGTTGGGTTTCCTGAACGCCCATATTCATAACCCTTATTCTTTCCAAGTTCTAGTTGCCTAAAAGTTGTCGCTTGATAAATCGGAATACTAAGTGCCCCCGTATTCTTATCTTCACTAATTCCTCCATGAATAACTAATGTATTTATATTGTTTTTCATTTTTAACCTCTCATAATTATATAAATTTTATAAAAATTTTTTTACTTATTTTGTTCTATAACAGCTTCCAAAACGTCTTTAATTTTAGCATTAATTTCAAAAATACGAAAACCTTTTTGTATCAAATATTTTGAAACACTTATCCCAATTTTGTTAATAAATATTCCATTACAATCTTTCAAAAGATTATATACTTTTTCTAAATTATCAATATTGTGCCCTAGATTATTATAAAAATCTCTTATAAATCTTCTTTTTTCAATAAATAAAAAATTTTTTTTAGATTCGTTAAATTCATAGATGTAAAACATATCGGCATAACCAAAATGTTGATTTATGAAAATACCATCACTAGATGCAAATGCTATTTTTTTTAACAATTAAAATTACTCCTATTGATTATTAAGATAGCTATATTCCCTTTTTTTATTTTAGTCTTATTATAGAAAATTTCTTTTTCAAAAGAAACAAAATATTTTTGTTTCTTGTATATTAAATATAAATAAAATAGGCTCTTGACTAGCAAAAGAGTAATTTTAATAACGAGAAAATATAAAAAAAAATACTCAACCATAAATTCTTTTATTTTTCTTTATTTTTTATATTATTTTATATAATTTGTATAATAATTTGTAAAGGTCTTTTGTCCTGTTATTATATCGATATTCAGTGTCTTTTAGATGTAATATAAAATTATTGCTATTAAACCCATTAAATTTGCTTAATCGTCTCTTTGTAAAACTCTAAAATTCTAAAACTCTCTTTCTTTACTCCTCAAATAGAACTTCTAGATAAAATTAAACAACTTTTATCGGCTAGAGATTTGCTCGTTAAACAAAAAGTCGCTCTCAAAAATGCTAATCGCTCTTACTCTTTCGAAGTAGTCCAGCTAAATCTTATTTCCCAAACCTTCAACAAAACTATTTTCTACCTTGAAAACAAAATCGCTGCTATTGACAAGGAACTCGATATTTTATTAGATACCGACAACTTTTTAAAGCAAAATTTTCACAAATTAATCTCTATTGTTGGTTTCGGCAAATTATTATCTTTGCATTTTTTAGTCATTACCAATAATTGTCAAAACTTAAATTACAAAAAACTTTCTGCATTTTTAGGTATTTGCCCTTATAA
>JAIRLV010000209.1 GCA_031259185.1 Elusimicrobiota bacterium
CATTCCCAGGGTTTCCCGCGTAATAATCTTATTTTTGTGCACAAAAAAAGACGTTCATTGAACGTCTTTTTTTATTTGAACCTTTACTACATTTTTTTGATATTTTTTATGATTTTAAGTTAATAAAGTGGATTACTATGTAATTCATATTAGCTCCTTTTCGTAAGTTGGTCCAATTGGACCAACTTTTTTTTATTTATCATTTAACAAAGGAATTGCTTCTCCTTTTACGATCCAGGCAAATCCAAAAAATAACAACATAAAAAGCTCACAAATCCATCCCAAAAATCCAAACCAATTAAATATATTATTTAAAGCAAAAATTATTAAAGATGAAATAATACCAATTCCACAAATTAAATATATTTTATTTCTAAGTTGTTTTTGTTTAGTAACTTCATTTTTTTGTTTTCTAAATAAAAATATAATATTAAAAGCAAGTAAAGTAAAAAATGCTCCCGCACAAACTATATGAAAAATTTGACTTATATTAGTTGGTAGGGAAAATAAACCTACATATTTTTCATCAGTAGCATTACAAGGGAAGATTGCTATTCCTATGGCAAATATTCCAGATAGAATATTAATTATTCTATCTAATTTTTCATTATATCCTATATAAGTACATAAAAATATTCCAGATGCTATAAGAATTCCTACAAAAGCTGTAATTGCTGGTGTATAATATGTACTGCTCATAGTTTCGTACCATAAAGGATAATTATTTTTACCAAAATATCCAAAAATTAGACAAAGTATTGGAAGTAAGATTCCTAACACCCCAAGCGTTTGTCGATGTAAATATGTTTCTTTTGTCATATAAAACCTCTTTATTAACTCTCTTTGTAAAGATAATTATATAGTAAAAAAGGAAAGCATATGAATATAAAAGATATTCTTACCGAAGATTTCGGAACTAACGCGGTGCGTGATAAATTATTTTTAATGGATGCAAAAAATAGATTACATCAAGATGGTAACGATTTTGTTCGTAGAGTTCTTGAGGATTTAAACTACATTAACAATGGCGGCCGTTATGACTATTCTATCAAACAAGGAGAAGAATCAAAAATTTCCGCTGAAACTATTAACAAAGCAAAAGAAATGGCTAGTGTTCTTATTCCTCATATTATTAAAAAGTCAATAGCTGAAATTAGTGCAGTAGTTTCATTAGTACAAGAAGAAACTCCAGATCCACAAAAAGTAGAAGATAGTCCTCCAAGTGGAACCTCTGTTGCTGTTGATTCAGGAGTAACAAGACCTTCGTCTTCTTATTTTAATTATTAACAAGGAAGTAATATGGATTTTGACAAAATTCTTGAAAAAGATATAGCCACTTTTGGAGAAGATGTAACTTATGAAGTTTACAGTAATTTAGCTAAGTTACTGTATAAAACTGATAGTTTAACTGAAGATGAAAAAAAAATATACGAAGAAGATGTATTAACGGAAGTTACAGGAAAGGGAGGAGTTTTATCAAGTATCTGGAATTTTGTTAAAGGAATTTTTGGTAAAAAAAACCCTGATTCAACTGTAGTTGCTAATGTTATTTCTCCTACACAAGCCGCGGCAGAAGCTACTGCGGTTACAGGCGGAGGGCTTTTAAGCAAAATAAAAAATATAATTGGCAATGGTGGAATTGCTTCGATATTTGATCCTACTAATCTTCCAAGAGTTTTAGCTGTAGCTGGCGGTGCTGCTCTTGTTGGTTGGATACTTAAAAAAATATTTTCCAAAAAAAATTATCAAATGCAATATGAAGAATATAGAGATTTATACAATGATATATTAAAACTTGAAGAAGTAAAAATAATTAACGAAATTATTGAAGAAAGTATTGAGGATATAAAATTAAGAGTAGTTTCATCAAAAACACATAAAGAATTTTATATAAAAAGTGGCGAAGGTTTTATAGAAGTTATTAGGTTTACTTATAATAAAAATGATGAAAAATGGATTTATGATCGTTACAGTGATAACAAAAATACAGATGTAAGATATAATGGTGCCCCATTAAGATCAAAAGGTATTGTAAAAAACGGCGATAGATTATATATTCCCAATAAACAAAGAGGGCCAGAAACTTTTGTTATTCATGTTCCAGAAATACGTGAAGTTTATACTTATAAACAACCATCTAAAAAATATCCAAAAACATTAAAAGAAGCAATTTTACATTATAACTATATTGTTTTAAAATAGAATATATTAAGGAGCTAAATATATTGGAAAATAATGAAAAATGTTTTTGTATTCCTTTGGCTGGTGGATTAAATTATGTAAAAAAAATAGTTAATAAGTTTAAAAATAAAATATATGAATTTTATGGAACTAATGGTGAAATTATTTCAGCTGTTAACTCTAAAAATATAAATATTGATGAATTTTATAAAATAATTGATTTTTTAAATTATAATAATATAAAATTTAATTTTACTATGAATAATATGAATGGATATGTTTATTCAGAAAATGATAAATATAAAAAAATATTAAAAATAT
>JAIRLV010000216.1 GCA_031259185.1 Elusimicrobiota bacterium
TTTCCCAATGATAAAGAAGTGGTTTAGAAAATTTAATGAAAATAATTTTGATATTTCATTAAAGAAACCAATTGGTAGAAAATGTAATGTTAATTATTTTGAAACAGTAAAAAATATTGTAAATAAGGATAGATCGTCATCTGTTCGATCTATTTCCAAAGTATCAAAAATTTCTAGGTTTACAGTAAGCTCAATCTTGAAAGAAAAATTAAAAATGAAAAGGAAAAAATCAAAATTAATTCCTCATGTATTAAGTAAATATGACATGAAAAGAAGAATTAAATATTCGAAAGAAAATATTCCTATATTAAACAACGATAACAATATGGTAATTACGGGAGATGAAACAATATTAAATTGGACTAATGATTCTATGTATAAATGGTATTTAGAAGATGAAGATCTTGATGTTGTTGAAAAAAATTCAATTTCCTCAAAAAAGTCTATGATATGTGTGTTCTTATCTAAGAATGGAATTGAGTTTATTGATATTATTCCAGGTAAGCAAACAATGAACGGTGATTACTTCCTGAAAAAAATAATTCAACCAATGGTTAAAAAAATGAAAGGAAAATATAGAAATAAAAATATTTTTTTGCATTATGACAATGCGCCACCACATAGACCTAATAAAATCAAGGATTATTTAAGCAAAAATAACATTTCAATTATGAGACACCCCCCGTATTCTCCCGACCTTGCACCTCTTGATTTTTTTTATTTCTCGTATTTCAAGAATATCCTTCTGAAAGACTTGAATGTAAAAACCGAAAAAGAACTGAAAGACCTGATTATGAATAAAGTGAAAGAAACTGAACCAAGAATGTTTAATTCCGCATTCAAAGAATGGATTGAAAAATTGAAAAGAGTACTGGTTGAGTTAGGTGCTTTCCAGTTTAGTAAATAAAATTATTTTTATATATTAATTTTATATTTATTTTTTTTTTTTTTTATATTTGTTTTATATATTTTTTTTATGTTTATTTTTTTTTTTTTATTTTTATTTTTTATTTTTTTTATTTTTTTTATTTTTTTTTATTATTTTTTATTATTTTTTATTATTTTTTATTATTTTTTATTATTTTTTTTATATATATTTATATTTATTTTATTTTATTTTTTTTTATTATTTTTATTATTTATTATTATTCATTATTATTATTTCATTTATTTGTTATTTTTATTTATTTGTTTTTTATTTATTTTTTATTTATATTTTTTTTATTTTATTTTGTGTTTATTTATTAATTTTTTTTGATGTCCTGATATTATATTGTTCAAAAATTGTTTATTAATTATTTTTGTTTACTTTTTTACACAACATTTGATTAATAGTTTTTAAAAAAACTCTATATATTGATCTTTATTAAAAATTCCTTCATTATTAATATTATTCTAAGCTTTTTTTACAATTCATTTAGTTTTATTCTTTATTAATTAACTTCCATTTTCCTAATGCTGTTTTTTCTAATTAATAATCATGAGTTTAAAAAAACACAAACAATTTTAAAAAGAGAAAACCTTCTGTATGAAACAAAAAACTTTAAAAATTTTTATTTAAATATACCAACTATGACAAAAGTAGAAGAATGAACTATCCTAAATAATAAATAAATAAACAATAAATCAATCAATAAATAAATAAATAAAAAAATAAAAAAATAAACATAAAACAAATCATCTTTCACTGAACTAAAAGTATCCACAAAATTTGAAAAACTTTGCAAAGTTTCAAAATAATATTATTTATTTTCTATTTCTGTTTTATAAAAATATGAATTCATACATTTATTTATTTGGTTATAAATTATTTTTGAAAATTTAATATTAATAAATAAAAACATAAAAATCGGAAACAAATATAAAAACTATAAAGAAAATTTAAGAAAAACACAAAAACAAAAAATAATCGCGTAAAATATATATCAAAGACGATCGGGAATCAAGTTTTTAGATGGTAAATAATTAAAAACCAAAAAGACAAATAAATACAATAAAACATATTTTAGAAGATTTATAATTAATAGTGAAACAGATAAACAAACATAAAAAGATATAACAATAAATAAAAACTTCTAAAATTAAAAACAAAATTTAAAAAACCATAAACTTTTTTTTTCACTAAAATTTCAAAATTATAAATTAAATTTTAAATTAAAATAAAAATTATTATTAAATATAATAATAATATTGTATTTAAATTTTATTTTTAATAAAAATGAAAGTGATGTTGATTAAAAAAAAAAATTCGAACTTGCATTTTAATTTTAATTGTTTTAAATTTTCACGAAGTTAAAATAAAATTTAAATTTATTTTATTATTAATTTATAAAAACTGTTAATAAAAAACTAAATTAAGAAAAATTTTGTGAAATAGAAATTTTTAAATTTTTAATTATATTAGAATAGGAAATATAATTTAAGGGTTTTGAAGTGGAAAGAATAGAGATATAAAAAATAAAATTATTTTTATTAATAATATATACATGTACACTATATCACATATACAAAATATATATATAAAATTTATTGATTAAGAAAACTTCAGGATACGCCTTTACCAGCCACCCTGTAATAGAAAGTGAACTTGATACAAAGTTATCTACACTAGATGATTGTATAAAATTTATTTCAATTAACGATGCAAATTATAATACTATTATACCTATGGGATTAAGATTTAATG
>JAIRLV010000294.1 GCA_031259185.1 Elusimicrobiota bacterium
TGTTTATTAAAGAGACTAAAATCCACAAAAGTGCTATTATTGATAAAAATACAATAATTGGGAAAGGTGTTATTGTTGGACCAAATACTATCATTACTAATAAAGTTAAGATTGGAGATGGGACTATTATCGGAGCAAATGTTATCATTGAGGGGAATACAATTATTGGAAAAAATTGTAAAATTTTTACAGGAGCAATAATTGGAAATCCTCCACAAGATCTAAAATATCAAAATGAGGATACAAAAGTTTCTATTGGCAATAACACTATAATTAGAGAATATGTTACTATTAATAGAGGCACAAAAGCATCAGGAGAGACAAAAATTGGAGACGATTGTTTGCTTATGACAAACGTTCATATTGCCCATGATTGTATAATTGGGAATAAAGTAATTTTGGCAAATGTCGTTGCATTGGCAGGGCATGTCGAGATAGAAGAAGGAGCTATTGTCGGTGGACTTACGCCGGTTCATCAATTCGTAAGAATCGGTAGATATTCAATTATAGGAGGAGGAGCTAGAGTCCCACAAGATATTCCACCTTATTGTAAAGCAACAGATAGTCCTGCTAAATTATATGGTTTAAATACAATAGGTTTACAAAGAAATAATTTTTCTGATGAAGCTATAGCAGAATTAAAAAAAGCTTATAAAATAATTTTTAGAAGTAAAGATTTGTTCTCAACAGCTATAAAAAAAGTAGAGGAATTAGAGAACAAAAGTAAAGAAGTGAAAATATTTTTAGATTTTATCAAAAATTCAAAAAGAGGAGTTCCTAGAAATTAAAAATTTCACTTTTTTTAGCTTCATAATACAAAAAAATTATATTTTTGGAAAAATTTGAGGAAATATCTTTAAAAATGTCAAAACTTGCAGTAATAGCTGGGAATGGAAATTTCCCATTTTTATTTTTGGAAGAGTTGAAAAGCAAAAATCAAGATGCTCTTATAATTGCTTTATTGGGTGAAACTGATGAAAATATAGATAAACTTGGTTATCAAGTATTTTGGACAAATATTGGAAAACTTGATACGATGATCGACGTGATGCATAAAAACGATATCAAAGAAGCTATAATGTGTGGACAAGTTATCCATACAAAACTATTTACAGAAGTAAAATTGGATTTTAGGGCGATCAAACTTTTAGGTTCTTTGGTCAATAAAAAAACAGATAGTATTTTAGGAATGGTTGCTATAGAATTTGAGAAAGAAGGAATCAAACTAATATCTTCGCTAACTTATATGTCTAAATGGCTTCCACAAAAAAAAGATTTGTTGACAAATTTTTCTAACAAAATTAATGAAAAGATTATGTCGGATATAAAGTTTGGATTTTTAACAGCCAAAAAGATTGCTAGCCTTGATATTGGACAAACTGTTGTTGTAAAAGATAATGCTGTCGTCGCAGTAGAAGGATTAGAAGGAACAGACAAATGTATTCTAAGAGGTCATGATTTAGCTGGCGAGGGAGTTGTTGTCGCAAAAGTGAATAAACCTAACCAAGATATTAGGTTTGATGTCCCAGTAATTGGAATAAAAACTTTTGAAGTCCTGAAAAAAGTAAAAGCTAATGCTATTTGTTATGAAGCGGGAAAAACCTTGTTTTTCAATATGGATGAATCTTTAAAAATTGCTAATGAAAACAAAATATTTGTTTTTGGATTATAAGTTTATATCAAAATTTTATTACATATAATTTTTAGATTTTATAATATTTATTATTCTTTTAAATTTTCATAAACTATTTCTATCTTAAATATTATTCAAAAAGTGGCTAGATTAGTTTTCGGATATAAAAAATATTTTTTTATTTTTTTAATAAAATTAATTTAAATCATTCAAATAATCAGCCAACAAATTATATATAGTTTTATCAAAATGTTTATTATTTCTATTGTTAAATCTATACTCACATTCTCCTGATATGCAACGCGATATGCAGCACGAACTTATAACTTTTCAAACCCTTAAATTTCCTTAATCGCTTCTTTGCAAAACTCCAAAACTCTTTTACAAATTTCTTTTTCGTTTCGTCATCTATATAACTGCTCGTCTCAAATATCGCCAATACGCTACTCAATTCTTTAAATCTAGCCAAATAATTACATCTCATAGTTATTTCATCTCCAAACAATTTCAATATTATCGGAGCAAATATATTTTCAAAATATGTCCTCAACCCGCTCTCAAACGCTAACTCGTCGCCGCCGCCATTATTATATACTCCGCTCGTCAATTTGCCGCTTATATACGAAGATGGAAATCCTAATAATCCTGCTATAAATCCGCTTATTATATTCACATCTTCCAAAAATCCTTTCAATTCTACTCCTAGCATTTCTATCTTGTCTCCTGCATCCATCAATACCGCTTTGCCAGCATTTATGCTTTCTATTATCGCTTTCGCATATACTGTCTTGCTTACTCACTAACTCACGCAAATTACTTGCTTTATACTGCAATGCCGTATTGCTTACAAGCATACCATTTAAGCCTTGTAACAAATTATAAAAATATCTTATATACAGCTTTAATATTTTTGTCTTTTCAAACCTGCTAAAATCAAATGCCACTATCTCTTTATCGCTAAATTTGCTACAATCCGCATATATTAATCCATCTTTATAGACTAGCCTTATCACCGACATACTATACATCCCATTAGCTATTATATCAATCAAACTTATCTTACTCTCATCAGTACTATAATTGCCTATTATCAATCTTTTATATTTTTTATCAAGGCCTATGCTATAACTGTAACAATCCTCCAATATTGTCTTGTATATATTGAGACAATAACTTTTTACAAAATCAGCAACGCATAATTCCATACTTCCTATTGACCCTAATCCCGTATCTCTTACTTCTAAATTATCTATTCTTTGCCTCGCTCCTTCTGCTCTAGACTTCAAAAAATTCCATTCAAACCCCATATTCTCAACACCTCTTTACTTTTTTTAATAATATTTTATACACTGTATGCTTATTATTCCTGATCCTTCACAATCAACATAACTACGATAACTTTTCACTCGTTTGCCGTTTATCTTTGATCCAGCTTGCAACACCCCAGTCATACCAATATATGAATCCATTGCATAATATCCATCAATATTTATCGCTACTTTTTCAAGTTCCACAAGCTCTTTCTCCTGCAAACTATACACAAATCCATTCGCCTCTATCACCGCTTCTACTGTGCCTGCATAATTCTTTTTCGCTACCAAATTGCCATATTCTAATCCGCCTATGCTATAATCCTTTAAATCTGCCAAATATGAAAACGTATAATAATCTTTCACTAAAACTATTTCGCCAAAGCTTTCTTCAAATACCTTCTTTTCATAACTAAAATCAGTCCATATTTTATAATATCCATTTTCACAAATTATTTGCATTTCTTTCAAATTACTCTATATTTTTAAAAATTTTCTTTTTTAAAACAACCTTACATCTAAATCTTAAACAGCATTTAAAACAACTTAAAATAGCTTTTAAATAGCTTAAAATAGCTTTGCTTTTAAAATAGCTTAAAACTTACATTGCTTTTATTAGTTCAATGTCTTATTAGGACTTCAAACTCGCTCTTATTTTTTTATATTTGTCTCTTTTTTGTCACATCTAACCGTTTTTTGAAAAATTAGCCCGTCGTGAAACTTCAAAAAAAACTTTTTCAAAAAAAACTTTGTTTTCCTAAAATTTCTTTATTTTTTTTATTTTTATTTTTTTACAATTCAGCAATTCTTTTTTATACTTTTTGTCTTACTTTCTGCTAATAGCTCATTAAGCTATAAAGTTTTTCATCCAATATTTTGCCTTCTCCTCTATTTCTCCTCGTTTCACATCGTTTAAATCAACGCTTACCCTACTTCCTTTATTTTATATTTTATTTTCTTACTTTGTCTAGTATCCATATATAACCATTTCAACTCATTTTTTTTTGATTTTTCTTTTTTTGATTTTTTTTTGACTTTATTTTAGAACTTTTTTGTTTTTTATTTTTTTTGTTTATTTTTTATTTACTACTTCTACTTTAATTTCTTCCAAAAATTCAAAATATCTTTGACGAATTTTATATAAATATATCTCTACTAATATTATCAATAAAAAAAGAAATATACTCATAACTAACATGATCTTATATCTCATACTTTCGCTAGGTTTTTCAGTTGTCAATAATTTTTTTAGTCTTAACTTAACTAGGGTGTGTTGACACAATTTAAATAAATGATGCTAAAACAAAAATAAACAAATCCAATATAGCTAACATCCAATTTATCATATCTAGTACATATTCTACGAAACTCCTTAATTCT
>JAIRLV010000013.1 GCA_031259185.1 Elusimicrobiota bacterium
TGTTAGTTAGAAAAGCAAAAAGAATCAATATCGAATGCATAGTTAGAGGATATATAGCAGGTTCAGGATTTAAAGAATATGAAAATTTTGGGACAATTTGTGGAATCAAATTGCCGATGGGTTTAAAGGATTTTAGTAAGTTAGTTGAGCCAATTTTTACGCCTTCTACAAAAGCAGAGATTGGAAATCATGACATAAATATTTCAGAAAAAGAGACTATAAAAATCATTGGAGAAAAAACTTTTAATTTTTTAAAAGAAAAAAGTATTGCTTTATATAAAAAAGCGAGCGAATGTGCTTTAGAAAAAGGAATTATTATTGCAGACACAAAGTTTGAATTTGGATTTATTGGAGATGAAATAATACTGATAGATGAAATTTTAACTCCAGATTCATCTAGATTTTGGGATTTGAAAAACTATCAAGCAGGAAAAGAACAGAATAGTTTTGACAAACAAATAATTAGAGATTATTTAGAAAAAGATTTAAAATGGAACAAAACATTGCCAATCCCGGAATTATCAAAAGAAATAGTCAAGAAAACAATTTCACAATATGAAAAAATCTGTAATTTATTAATAAACGGCTAATTTAATAATCTTTTTTTATTTTAAGAATGGCAGTAATTTCATGAAAAAAAGGAATAATTTTTTAGTTATAATTTTGTTTTTTTTGAATATATTTTTTTGGTTATATTATATAATAAATTATACAGATGTTTTTAACGAAAAGCGGGAAAATAAAATATCGCAAATAAAAAAAGTTGATAAAAACTTTTTAGATATAAATATTTATTCAGATGAACAAGATAGAACAGTTTTGATAAAAACTCCGTCAAATAAAATAATTGCGATAGATCTGTATGGAGATAATATAAAAAAAGTTTTAAATTTTTTTAAAAAAAATAACATTTTAATAGTTGACAAATTTTTTTTGAATAATATAAAAGAAAATTATATTGATACTTTTTTAAACATTTTGAATAATATTGTAATTGTTGAGGTTGTAGATACTATTTTAGAAAGTGAAAATAAAAAAGAACACATAAATTTTTTGAATTTTATAAAAAAACATCCACAAATACTGCGCAAAAAAATTACAAATACATATGAACTTTATATAGAACCTTATTTTAAAATAAAGATTTTTTATGCTTTTGATAATAATGAAAATAAAAATATTGGAAAAGCGGTTATACTTTTGGAATATAAAAATATAAATATTTTGTTGACTTCTGAAAATAATTATAAAGAACAGTATTTTTTGATGAAAAATAAAGATTTTGTAAATGAAATAAGTGAAAATAAAATTACTGTTTTTGAGTACCCAAATTTAAGTTTTGAAAACAATATTTTTGATGATTTTATTAACCTGATTGCTCCTAAAATTATTATTATAAATCCTAAATCTCTTTTCAATGGCGAGATTATTGATATGAATATTTGGAAAAATGTTGAAAATTATGAAATGAAAAAAATAACTAATAATTTTTTAAATATAAGAACTGATGGAAAGAATATAGAATTTTTTGATTAAAACAATTGCAAGGATTAAGGTTTTTATTGATGAGTGAAAAAAAAATTTGGATATATTTTTTTTTATTCGTTTTTAACTTTAATATTTTTTTGTTTGCAGATTTAAACTCTGAATTGAAAGAAATAGAAAAAGATATTGTTGAATTAAAAAAAAGCGATAGAAACCAAATAAAAGATAAAACTAAACTTAAAAAATTAGAAATAAAAAAAGAAAATATATTATTTGAAATAGCGAAACAAAAAAGAGATAATGAAACTGAATCAAATACATCAAAAATCAATATGGCAGATTCTAGTAAATATAGTCCTGATTTACTAGGTGATAAAATAGATAAAGAAATTCAGTTAAAAAGTGTTGCAAAAAAAAATAAATCAAAAAAATTTCAAATATCTAATAAATTCCCAAAAAATGATAAGGAACTTAAAAAATTAGAAATTGTTTATAATAATTTTACAAAAAATTTTAAGTCAAAAAATTTCAAAAAATGTATTGATTTTTTATCTGAAAATGATATAAAAATTTTAACTGAACAATTGAATATCAGTAATGTTGATAATATTCCGTTGACTAATTTTTTGATTACGAATTTAGAACAAATTTGGGAAACATATTATGATAAAGAGAGAAAAAATGAAAATATTAATACTATGAAACAGATGCTGGATGCTTATTTGAAAGATATGAATATTTTGTTATTGGAAATAAAAAAACAAAATAATAAAAATAATTTAAATAAAAATAAAATACAAGAAATGGAAAAAGAAATTATTAATCAAAAAAAACAAATCCAAGATGAAATTTTTTTATTGTCAAGCGATATAAACCCTTTTGGAGATATTTGGGATTACTTAATTATAGAAAATAGAGCTATGATTGCTGTTAATTTTGAGTACATTTTTGATAAAAAAAATACAAATATTTTAAAAATGAAGCTTTCAAATGGCGATAAATTAAATTTAAAAATAAGAAATTTTGAAAAACCCAATATTTTGAATGTTTATTACGTTTTGGTATTTGAAAAAATGAGCACTCAAAATTGGAAAATTATGTTTTTTTCAAGAGAAAGTTTTGATGAAACCGATTTTGAACATTTTATTGACAAATATGAGACAATTGATAACCTCTATATTGATTATCATTTATGATTATTTTCCATTTTGGAAAGATAAAAAAATTTTAATTTTTAAATTTACTTGTATCAAACATAAATTCAAAAAGTTTATAAAAGTTTTCAACTGATAAATTTTCCGGTCTAGAATCAATTTTTATATTGTTTGTTTTGAAAAAAATTTCAATATTTTTTTTGTTTAAATTTTTTGTATTAAAAAAATTGCTATTAATCTTTTCATTTTCGCTGATCTCTAATAATCTATTTACTAAAATTTTACGTCTTTGATTAAAACAATATTTGATAAAATTAATATATATGTTTGCATATATATATATAT
>JAIRLV010000122.1 GCA_031259185.1 Elusimicrobiota bacterium
AAGGTTTTAAAAAGATGATAGCTGCTGAAATCAAAGCACAATATAAAAAGTTCTATGGCAAAGACTTACCAAAAGATTACATGAGTGATCCAATTAAAGCAACATTATTATAATGTAACAAAAAATATAACATCTTATATAAAATCTTTGATAAAAATGAAATTTCAGAAAAGAATTCAGAAAGATAATATGAACTCATAAGATCAAAATATATAATCTTTTATTATTAATCAACTGTAAAGAAAAATACTTTATATATATAATTGATTTTGAGAAATTTACAAACCGTCATCTATGTCCAAAATATGTTAATTATTTAATATTAGTATTTAGTTATGAAAGTTATAATAAAAGACGTTGTATTATACATGTAACTAAAAGTACAGGTAAACCCCTATGTAATATACGATTAAATAAGATTTCAATTCCAGATGTTTCACATCTGACCAAAAATAATTTATATCCTTATTTATTTGCTTGAGGTAAAAAAAAAATTATATTTACATATATGATTTTAAAACATTTAATTTTAAAACTTGTAAAAAACTAACTAATAAAAATGTGTCCGTAGAGGCGCGGGGTGAAGCAACACTTCATCCCAAAAGTGAAGCATGTACTATATCTGTAGATAATGTTATTAGTACGGAAACATCATTTATAGGGAATTCTCTGGAAGTTAATTTTATTACTTTTAAAATCTGTTTGAAAATGGTGAAAAAAATTATAATGAATATCAAAAAAAAAGCGATGCTCGTAATTTGACCGAGGAAGAAAGAAAAAAATTAATTCATTCGTGGGAAATTAATGTTAGAGTAATTGGTTATAGCAGTAGAAAATTTGATTTCAATTTAGTTATACGTAATCTCAGGATTTATAAGGTGGAAAACATCATTGGTTCAGCAACTCAATATAAATCAATTGTATTTTCATATAAAGAGAAATATCCATTTCTTTTTCAAATTTTTAAATCTTCAATCATTTTTTTTTAAAAATTCATTAGACGACAATGTAAATATGTTTACCAGCAGCGAAACTGCCGTACGTGAAGCCTCTGGCAAACATTTGAACGCCACGGCAGGAAACTTAAGCGCCTCTGGCGCTAAATATATTTCTATACGAACTGCATATTGAAGAAAATATGCCAGAAATTTTATTAAAAGAAGGACCTTTTCAAAAGAAAGTTTTTTATTGTAATTTTACTAACTCAAACATTTAAAAAGAAAAGTTTCAAGAATATTTATAACTATGTGAAAAATTCAAAAGCAGATTAAAATATCTTCAACATTATAGCAAGAAAGATACTTTAATCATGGTTCCACTTATATAAAAATTTCAACAAAAATTTTAAGGTTTATAGAGTGGGTATCTAATTGTGAATATCAAGTGTATTCTTCTATATGTTATGAAGAATTTGACCTATTTGAAGATTATTCCGTAAAATCCTGCGAACTTGAAAAATATAACTTATCTAAAGATGAATAGGAATTGATGGTTGATCGATAGGAAGAGTAAGATAAAAAATCAAAACGTGATATTTCTAATAATGTTAAATATAGTGATTCTACCTTTTTTTAAAGACCTTTTTACAGAATGTAATATGTGTAATAACAAAAACAAAAACCTACTTTTGATAGAATAGATAATTCAAAACCTCATACTGTCGATAACGTCAAATAATATTGTTTATACTGCAATTGTTATAAATTGGATGAAGACGAATTCACAGTAAGATTATTCATCCAATTACGAAAATTTGCAGAATTAAAAAATTTACCTACGCTTTTGGCAAAAGGCATGGAGGATTTATATCACCTTTTTAAAAAATGAATTATATTGGATGAAAAATTCTATAATGAAAAAGTATAAAAATAAATTCCTAACACTTTTTATAACACTTCTTAAAAACTAACTTTTGATAATAAATTAAAAAAAAAGATTATTAAAAATTTTGGTAGAGTTTGGGTGGAAAAGGAAAATGATTATCCTATTGAGTTAACTCCAAAAATATGTTATTTCTATGATTTTGATTATTCTAGCCAAGTAAATAAAAATTAATGCAAAGTTAAAGGTGTTTATAAGAAACAAAATCTTTAACTTTAAATAACTACGTCAAAATTTCAAAAGAGAGAAAAATTGTAGAAAAAAAAAATATAAATTTACAATCTTATAAAGGGATAATGACACAAATCACCACGACAAAAAATGTACTTACGTCTGTTCGTACAAAGTATCAAGTTATTAAAGATTTTAGTACGTGAATTCCACGAAATATGAGATATTCTCCTCTATCTCCAAAAAAAAAATTTTTTTAAATTCACTAAAAACAGTTTCTATTTTTACCCCATCACTTGCTTTATCTATTACCAAAAATCCTTTAAATGGAATTTGTCTATAAAATTCCTAACTTTATCAGGTAAGTCCTAGTTGAGACATCATAAAAGCGAATAAATACCAGTTAGTCAAACTCGCAAATAAAAATATAGTGTCATAATTTCTCCTTACCTGTGGGGTGATTTCATACATATTCTAAACAAAAATAAATATA
>JAIRLV010000028.1 GCA_031259185.1 Elusimicrobiota bacterium
GTCATAATTACTCCTAAAAAACAAGCGGTTCCTATTTTTAAAAATTTATTAATTAATCGCGGGGTTATGGTTATATTGGCAAATGAAAAATATTTACCTGATACATATAAAACCCCTGAAGGTTACGATGCTTATGGTAGAGGATGGCTTGATAAAAAGTTAGGAAGAATTGATATTGATGGTGGCATACAGGGTTCAATGAGCGGTCATCCTCAGACAGCATCTAATAATTTTTACTGGGCTTCAAAATACTCAGCTCCATATAAAGATTTAGAATCTGGAAAAACTTATAATGGAGTTCTTTATATTTCTGGCAAAACACATGATAGTGAAAAATGGATTGAACAAAATATAGTTCAAATAGTAACTATGATAAACAGAAAACTTCCACAAAATACTTTACCAGCTTTTAAGCAATTCAAGAGAGCACTTGCTTCTCAGCAACAACAAAAAGTTGCTTCAGTAGATGCAAGTGATGATGGAACTGATGTTTTAGGATATACTCAAGGCCATAAAAATTCTAATAATCATTCTATAAAAAGTTCCTTTGTTTATATCCCGGTTAAGAAAAAAGTAAAAAGAAATGATGATCCAGAACCAGGAACTTTTAAAAACGAAGAAGAACGTTTAAAATTAAAAAAACGATTAGATAAAGAATTAAAAGAATATAATTATATTTCCAACAGAGAAGAGTTTAAAAGAAAATTAGCTGATGCTTTGGAAGAAAGAGATAGGATAAAAAAGCAAAAAGAAGATGTACCTAAAGCAAAATCAGAAAAAGTTATAAATAAAATTGATGAAAATCTTAAAGAAGTTCATAAAAAAATTAAACATAAAAGTTATCGTCGTGAAAATATAAAAATTGCTGATGAACTTGAAAGTGCTGTGAAAAAATAAATTTAATTAATCCAAAAAAATTCTTCTTTTAATTTTTCTTTAATGTCATCTTGATAAGTAATTTCAAGGAGCTTTATCTTCTTATCTTTACAAAAGTCACGTTTGATTTGGTCGTATTTTTGTTGTTTTTTAAATTTTTCAATACCGCCCCAGTGTTTAGCAATTTTATAATGTTGTTCTCCTTGATATTCCATTATAACATTATAATCCGGCATATAAAAATCAAAATGTAATGGTTTTTTATCGCCTCTACAATTAGTAAACCAAAATTCTGTTAAATAAGGTATATTATTATTGTCTAATATTTTTTTTATTTCTTGAGAACCTCTACTATTTCGACTGTTATAACAATTTATACAACCTTGCATTCTATTAATATGATGAAATAAAGTTTGCTCAAATATTGTTCCACAATTATTACATTTAATTTTCACTTTATCTCTTTTCTTTTTATATTCTACCAAAGAATAATCATAATTATCTCCATGAATAGCTTTGGCTTCTACTAAAAGTTCATCAATTGTTTTATGCCCAGAACATTTAGGACATATAAATCCAGCAGTATGAGTTTCAGCTACTTGTTCAAAAATTCCATGTTCTTTACAAATAATTTTTACTTTGCTTTTACAATTTTTATATTCTACCAAAGAATAATCATAATTATCTCCATGAACTTTTTTACATCTCTCTATAAATTCTTCTTGTGTTAATTTTCTACCCATTACTGATAAGTATCCTCCTTTTGTTATCTTTAACTTTATTATAAGAAAGATAAATATATAAAAACAATTTTTATTAAGGAGGCATAAATTGGCTGATAAATCACCGGGTGAACTTAGACGCTCTATTCTTTAGTAATAAAGAATGAAAAATCTTGTGAATTGCTGGAAAATCCAGAACGGACAATCAGCAGCCAAGCCAGGAGATGTAACTGGAAGGTTCAGAGACTATTCCGAAAGGAAGTACATTCAAGTGAATGGAAGTGCAAGACAACCAATTTTATTGGTTGAAGATATAGTCCAATCTTTATAGGAATATAAAGCGGCTTTAAAAGCGGGCAAAGATTAACGAACTTTGTTGAATTTTTGATCTATTTAAGCGAGCTAGAAAATACAATTTATAATTTACCGTCTGTTGTAACGACAGGGACTTGTTGCATTGGATTTGCATCGAAGGGTCCAGTTGGAATTCCTACGTTAATTAATTCATATCAGAATTATGTACAAACATTTGGAACGCCAACTAGTTTAGCAAATTCTTCTATTGCAGCAAGGTCTGTTTTAAACGCAAGTGATAACTATATATTTGTACGTGTAGCTGATGGTAGTTTAAGCAATTCAAATGTTATTGTTAAAGATGCTATAACTGCTACAAATGGTAAAACTTGGTTTAACAAATCAACAGATTGGTTAATAGGAGCACCTGGATATAATTATGGTTCAATATATACGTTTAATCTTAAAACGTTTGACATGGAATCTAATAATCCTGGTAAAGATTTTTACATTAGAAGTCCGGCAAGTTCAAAACTTACACAGGCAAGTGTATTAAATCAAATTTTATCTCAAATTGGAGAAACTAAAGGAACATTTGAATTTAAGGTTCCTAATAATGGTTTTAATGCGGGTTTATATTCATTTAATGTTGAAATAAATGGGTATAATATATTTGGAGATTCAACTCCAGAAAACAGTGTATTTATTTCTTTACCGGCTAATAGTGATGGACAATTTACAAGCGAAGTAATTAAAAATGCTTTGACTACTGGTTCAAATTCTGTTGCTGTATTAGAGGTTAATGGCGATATTGGAAATCCAGCAATTACCGAAACCGAAGAATTAGGTTTTACTGCTGATACCGTTAAGAAATTTGTGTTAGAATTTAATGGAACACAAAGACAAGAAGTGCCTATTTTAATTAGTGCTGCTATGACCTATGGTGAACTTGCTACAGAATTAAATAATCTTTTAAAATCTTCATTTAATGTTTCTGTATTTTTTAAACCAGAAGTAAGAGATCAAGGTAATATTGTTTCAAAAGCGAAGTTTATTTTTGTTAATGGCACAAAAGGTGTTGATCAAACAATAAATATTCTTGGCCTTAACTGGGAAGGCGGCGCTGGTGAAGTTAGTGGAGTTGATGATTCTCTTGAAGAAGATCTTTTTGCTACATATGCTTCAGCTGCCCAACCAATTGATGGAATTCCAAAATTAAATACTTCCGAATTATATGAATCAATTTCATTACTTTCAAAAACATTAAAAGCAAATACTATGTTGGCAATTGGAACAAATGTTGATGTTATTTATAATGTTGATACAAAATCAATTATTCTTTATACTCCAGATGCTGGAACTGGACAAGAAATTGAATTAGTAGCAGCTGAAAACGGTAATTTTATACTTGACGCAACAAAAGCTGGACAAGTAATTCCACTTGGTTCAATTGTTGGGCAACAAGCGGTTGAAATAAATGTTTATCGTGACACTACAACTAGACAAATTATTTTTGAAAGCGTTGGTGACATGACGCCTCCAACAGTAGGAAGCATTAGCTCATTACCAAGTGGATATCTTGATATGATTGGTATACAGAATGGTGATGAAACTTGGACTAATTCATTAGTTAATGGTGTTACGGAAAAGCAAGGAAATCAAGCCGTTTCAGCTAATAGTCGTGATATGGTTGTTATTTCTTCTATACAAAAAGGAACTGATACAACTGATATTAGGGTTGTTAAACGTTCTTCTGTTAACCCTATAGATGGTGCTGTGAGATATTCAATTGAAGTTTGGGAAAAGAATATTTTAAAAGAAACTTTTTCTGATTTAAATTTTGGTTATCAAGATGTAGCTAACAGATTTGATACAGTTATAAATGAAACTCCAGAGAATGGTGGTTCTTCAATAATTAATGTTGAAGTTGTTAAAAATGATTTTGCCGATCCAAATGTTCAGTTTGCGAATGGCGAATGGTATGTGGGAAGACCTTACGGAACTAACACAACTCAAAAACCAGTTGATATTGATCCATCTGCATATACTATGTATGATTATATGGTTGGTTCTAATGGTATACCAGAAGATGGTGGAGATGAATTGTTTGAAGAGGCGCTTGATATAAATGGCGAACTTTCAAATATTGAATTGTATAATTTTCATATTCTTATAACTCCAGATAATATTTCACCAGTAGTTCAAGACGCTGCAATTCGTTTAGCTGAATTTAGGAAAGACTTTTTATATCTTGTTGATTCTCCATTTGGACTTTCAACACAGTCAGTAATTGATTGGCATAATGGCAAGGCATTTGGTAGAGGAACAGCAATTGATTCTACTTACGCTGCTCTTTATTGGCCTTGGGTTAAAACTTATGATTCTGATAATAAGAGATATGCTTGGGTTCCACCTTCTACAATGATGGCGGCTAAACTTGTTAATCTTGATAGTTCAAGAGGTTGTTGGTTTGCCCCAGCTGGAGAAACTAATGGTAGGTTTGGAGTTGGAGACATTGAGTATTCAGCAAGACAAAGTGAAAGAGATGACCTTTATACTTATTATAATAGAGTTAATCCAATAATTAAATATAACGATGGTTCAATTGTTATATTTGGAGAAAAAACTCTTAGTAGATTAAATTCTTCTCTTACCAAAGTTCATACAAGAAGAATGGTTATCGATCTTAAGAAGAAAATTAGGGCACAGCTTAGACCATTCCTTTTCTTACCCAACATTCCTTCTAACTGGTCAAAATGTGCAGCACTTATAAATTCAGTTCTTGAAGTATATAAAGTTGGTGGCGGAATTACTTATTATAAAACAACAATAGACTCTACTACTACTACAGCAGAATTAATGCAACAGGATATAATGAGCGGAATAATAAACATTGTGCCAGCAGGTGTTATTGAGCAAATTGATTTAACAATTTCTCTTGATAAAGCGGCTGAATCAATTAATGTTGAATAAGTAAATAGTTTTAATTTTTAAAACCCTCTTTTTTAAGAGGGTTTTTTATTGTATATTTTTATATAATAAAGTTAATTGTAATTGGAGAAAATATAATGGACAATAAAGTTTATGATTATTTGCAAGATAGACTTGGACCTGGTAACTGGGGTGGTCTTGGAGTATCAGAAGATGTAATTAATATTATCAGTGGTAATAAAGAAATCAGTGATATGAAATATGGAGTTCCGGTAAGATTGAAAGATGGAACTCTTGGATCTGGAAAAGGGAAACCAAAGGATAATTATCCTCCAGTATATAATAGACCAAAATATCCACCTGTTACAGTTACAGGTGTTGTAATTAGTCCAACATCCATTACAGCTACAAAAGGCGGAACGCAAATATTTTCAGCTACGGTATCTGGTACAAATGTATCTCAAGATGTAGTTTGGACAATTGTTGGGACAGTAAAAGCTGGTACTACAGTTGTTGACGGAGTTCTTACTGTTGCAAGTGATGAAGACAGTGTAAGTCTTGTGGTAAGAGCGACTTCTGTTGATGATTCGACTAAATATGCCGAAACTGCTTCAAAAGATTATACTTAAAAATTAATTTTTTAAGTAAAGTTAATAATATGAAAAGGAGAAGATAGTATGACCTCTGAAACAGCAGAAGCTATAAAAGCTAGACAACAAGCGATAAATAAACAGGGGGCGGAACCAGATTTACCGCCTCCAAATATTCCAAAAGAAGAAGAATTACGAGAAGATCAATTTAAAATAGATTATTCAAAAATAAAAAATCTTTCAGCGTTAGAGCAAGCTGATAGAGAAGCAGCAAATATAGTTAAAACTAAAGTTACTGAAAGAAAAAGACAAAAAGTAAAATTTAGTTTTAACGAGCCTGTACTTCTTCAGCTTCCTTCACATGGAAAATTTTATCAAGATTCAAATGATGAAAATATTAAAAATGGTTTTATTAAAATGAGGCCAATGAGCTTTGCCGAAGAGGAAATAATGACCAATCCAGCAAATCTTAAATCTGGGACCGCTATTCTTAAATTATTTGAGTCCTGTATAGAGAGTGATTATCCGGCAGAGAATATTCTTTCTTTTGATTCAACTTATCTTTTATATGCTTTAAGAAAAGAAAGTTATGGAGATGATTATGAGTTTGAAATAGAATGTCCTGAATGTGGAAAAAAGATGACACAAAGTATAAAAATTTCGGAACTTTCTTTTGCTGAAATGCCGGAAGATGTTGATGATCCACAAGTTCTTAAGCTTCCAAAATCTGGGTATACTGTTATAATGGTTTTACCAAGATTATATCACGCAGAACAACTTTATAGAACTTTTAAAAATAATGAGGAAATAAGTGAAAGAATACTTAATTTTGTTATACAGACGATTTCAATTAAAGATCCTAAAGGTAAGGAAATTTCTCCTAATGATTATGCTGAATTTTATGAAGCTTTACCTGCGGGTGATAGAGCAGTAATCACTGATGCTTTTAAATTTGATAGAGGAATAGATAAAGTATCTTTTACCTGTGATAATCCCAGATGTGTTAAAGAATTTAAGGAGATGGTCCCTATGGGACTATCCTTTTTTCGCTACTGATTTTCTTAATTGTGAAAAAGAATTATGTTTTATTTTTGGAATATATGAAAAATATATATTTCGTATTTATGAAAATGTTTTACATCTTGTAAAATGGGGTTTTTCTCGCGAAGAAGCTTGGCTAATGCCAATGCCAGAAGTGTTAAATCATATAAGAAATATAAATCAGTATTATGACAGGAAAAATAAAGCCGCAGAAGCCGCGAATTCTTCAAATATATCAAGCGATGTTCCACGAATGGCCGAAACAGTTTTGCCTCAAACAGCTTTGAGTAAAATGAAAAGATGAAGATAATTATATGAAAATATTGAACGAATGGAAAGAAGATTTAGAACAAGGAAACAAAATTTTACATTATACTAACGCTAAAGGATTACAAAAAATATTAGAAAGTAAAAAATTAAAAGCGATACAATATGATTTTTCTTTAGATAAAGATGAATCGAAAGAAGTAGCTTTTGTAAGAAAATCAGCTTCTCCAATAAAAAGGACTAATAAACGTTTTAGTGAAAATGTTATGGCTGATAAAATGAGAAAAATTACCGATAAAGATGTAGATGCGGAAATTATTGTTGATACTGATATTTTAAAAAATAGTATACGCGGAGTAAAACAAAGTCCAATAGCAGAATATGTAATTAAATCTTTAATATATTTTAAAAGATGTTTTAATGATATTTTTAAACTATTACAAAATAAACCGGTAGCACAACGTTCTATTTTTACTAAAACATGGGACGAATCTGAATATAAAAAAAACATAAATAAATTTATACAAGATTATGAAAAAGTAAGAGGATTTTTAAAAACTTATGCTCATGATTTAATTTTAAAAGGTGAGGTTGAAAATTCAACTAAATTAAACGATTTAAATAATACTATTTATTTTCACATAGGTCTTTATAAAAAATACATTTACCAAAAAGAAGGCGAAGAAAGAGTTAATAAAGATGTTCCATTGAATAATAAGTATTTACAAATTAGATTATTGGAACCAATTTTGACTTCAACTTATAAAAACGATGAATATTTGAGAAAATTAGTAAAACAAAATAATATATTATTTGTTAAAGATAAAATTTATGATAGTTATTTAGGTAGTTTAAAAGAAAATACTTATTTAAAAAGAATTATCATAACTACTTGACAAAAAAATAAAAAATAATTAAAATAGAAGGAGATATAAATTGTATTATCTTTTTAAATGTTGTGAATGCGGATTTGAAGAAACATTTGATTTCCCTTTTGGGGAAAATTTGCCAAAAACTATAACTTGTCCTCAATGTAATAAAAAAACAATGAAAAATGTTATTACTGGAGGAACTGGAGTAATTTATAAGGCACATGGGTTTAGCAAAAGTAAGGTAGATAGCAGCCGTGCTCATAAAACAACTACAAAAGTTGCTTATAACCAAAAAGCTTTAGAACAATATCGAGAAAGAAGAGGAAGTTAATAATATGAAAAGAAAAATTATTTACATAGAAGAAGAGGATGATGGTTCAGAGTTCCAAAAATGGCCTACTATTTTTCCATATAAAACTTATACTAATGATATACCATTTAATCCTTGTGAACGTTGTAGCAATAATCCAAAAAATAATTCAGCGGCTAGTGGATTTTGTCATTGTACATTGCCTTATCTTTATGGGCCAAACAGAATTACTTTTTCTTGTTAATTCTGTCGTGCTAAAGAATGACAGACGGAAAATGGAAGTTGACCCAGCCGGGACGGGAATGGTTTGCTAAACCATTGGTAGATAAAACTCCAAACAGGTTCGATTCCTGTAGCTTCCGAACCTCTTGACAAAACTATTTTTTCTTGTTATATTGTTTTTAATGAAGAATATAAAAGAATTTATATTAGATTTAGTTGAAAAAATTTCCAACGATTTAGAAAATAAAATAATTACAGAAGAAGGTGCTACTTTAAGAAAATTTGAAACTGGTTTGCCGGTTAATATTTTTATAGATGATGGTGGATTATGGAAAAAAGGAAAACATTGGAAAAGAATAAAGTTTCAGGCTGATAAAGGTAATAAACCTTATACTAAAAATATGCCTTCTATGACTATAGAAGATGAACCTAAAATTATTGAAAAAAGAATTAAGGTTTATTTAACTTCTAAAGAAATAGAACAAATAAAAAAATTTGTAAAAATAAATAAAAATCTTTTATTAGATTTGGAAAATATTGGTATTAAAAAATTTATGGAGAATATGGAAAAAATATGATTTTATTTTCTTCGGATTGGCATCTTAATGATAAACAGCCAATTCATAATACAATAATTTTAAATTATATGAATTATCTTCAAGATTATATGAAGGAAAATGATATAAAGAATTTTGTTTTTGGGGGTGATCTTATACATAATTCAAATAAAATTAATTATCATACCTTTGTTCCTGTGTTTAAAAAGTTTTTAGAATGGAAAGATATTGGAATAAAATCTATATTTATTATAGGTAATCATGATCAGTTAGCAAAAGATAATTCTCTTCTTGAATTACTTGAACCTCTTGGAAAAGTAATTATTAAACCAGAAACAATTAGTATTGATGGAATTGATTATGATTTTTGCCCTTATACGGAAAATGTAGAAGATTTACCAAATAATTCAGAGGTATTATTTTCGCATTTGGATGTTAAAGATTTTTACTTTAATAAAGTAAAGCAATCGGATAATGAATATTTTACCCAAGAAAGTTTTCATAATTATTCTTTATTAATATCAGGACATTTTCATCGTCAGCAAACCGGAGGAAAAGTTGTTTATGTTGGATCTCCAAATCAGCTTAATTTTAATGAAGAAGGTGAAAAGAAATATTTTTGTGTAATAAATGATAATGAGTATAATCTTGTTGAAATTCCAAATACTGTTGATTATATTACAATTGATTTGAATAATTTTAAAAGTTATGATAGAGATATTTTTAGGAATAAATTTGTTAAAGTAAATATTTCTTCTAAAATAGAAAATTTTGTAAAACTTAAAAATATTCTTTATGAGTATGGAGCTGTTGATGTTGTACCGAATTTTATTAAAGAAGAAAATATTAAAGACGAAGAAGGACATAACATTGATTTACAAAAAGGAGTTTTATCTTCTATGACAAAATATCTTAGTGAGATAAAAATAAAAGAAATTGATAATAAAAAATTATTAAATGTGTTTAAGGAATTATTAAAGGAGATAATATGAAGTATTTTGTAAGTTTTAATTGGTATGTAAGCAGTTTAAATAATTATTGTTTGTCATCAAATAGAGTTATAGAGAGAGATAAAACAATTTGTAATGAAAAAGATATAAGAGAAATTGAAAATGAAATAAAAATTGAATTTGAATCTGAGCGGGATAAATATAAAATATTTTCAGGAGCAAATATAAATATTTCATTAATTAATTGGAGAAGAATGGAGGATGCAATATAATGTCGCAGTCACTTTTATTTGATATCGAGTGTTTAAAAAGAGATGATGATGGAAGATATCACTGGGGAC
>JAIRLV010000195.1 GCA_031259185.1 Elusimicrobiota bacterium
AAAAATTTTACTATGATGATAAATAAATGACTATAGACAAAGACAAATATATTGAGTCTATTAACTTATTTGTTGTACATCAAAAGTCAACATCTTGCTTTTTTTATTACCAAAATCGAGATGTGAACTATCACGATCATATATTGCTTTACTATTAGGAATAGCTCAAAGGTCATAAGTTTTACCAACAATTAAATCAATTGATTCTGAATCTGTAGAAAATTCTGAGTTTAACCAATAATTAAGTGAAGAAGAACCAAATCAAATTAACATCTACTTAAAGAAATGAGTTGAAATGACTGATAAAGAATTGGAAATTGGAGAGTTAACAGATTATTCACAACAACCTATGAAGTGGTTTTCAACTTTTCACTCATATTATTCGCAATTTGTAAATACCGCTTGGAGTTTAACTTCTGATTTAAAAGCAGTTTTATTTGGTAGAGCGATACATGTAGCAATTGGCAACCATATATATTGACTTTTTACTAGAGACGGAAATGGTTTTCATAGAAACTACTACTTTCAAGGTAATTACAAAAACGAATTAACATTTAATTTAGCAAAAATTAATCAACTCATATTTTCAAAAAAAGTTAAACCTAAACATAGTTGGCATCATTGCTTATAGCAAGCAAAATACTTGTAAAGAAATTGTCCGAAAGACTACTATCACTTCATGAACCAACTGTAACAGATGTAATTAAAAAATAAAGGTTTAAAGTGGAAGAATAACTAGAAGTAAAAGAGTATCTAAAATTGATAAGACCATGATTTGAAGGCATATTATAAGCATCGTAGTGTGAAAATATTCCATCAAAATATATAAAATTAGCATATGTTTTACTAAAATCTAAACCCATTCCATTTTCTTCCCCTTCATTTGTAAACTCCATTACATAGTAATCATTAAATATGTATGCTGTATGATTAATAGGGAATGAACCGTAATTTCGATCATATTCAAAAGAATGTATGTCTAATAATTCATTATTACCATTACCATTATTTTTACAATTTGCTAAACTAAAACAAGGAATTAAACCTATCAATGAAATTAAAGATATTCTTTTACTTTGCTTCATATTCTTCCCTAACCTTGGCACTTTATTATTGAAACTGCTACAATAGTCCCAATTATCAAAAATAAAATACTAAACACGACACTTAAAATCTTGCCATTAGTTTTCTTTCTTTGTTTTTCTTTTTGGAAGTCTAATTTTTCTTGCTGTATTCGTTGTATTTCACTTTTATGTCGTGTATCAACTAATAACTTTGCTTCTTTTAGTTGTTGTTCTCTTTTTGCTTTATTTAATTTATGTTTTAATTCTTCAATTTGTAATTGTAATTTTTCTTTTTCTAAATCGTGTTTAGATAAACCATCTCGTTGGATATCTTTTGCCCCTTGTGGGGGGGGGGGGTAAACCCACTTTCTTCTTTTCCATAACAAAAGCATTATATTGACTTTTTTATGTTTTTTTTGTAATATTAGTAGTGTAAGGGTCTCCTTATGACAACGCAACTATGCTTTGTCCGACAGGTTTACCTGTCCTTTAAGCAAAAAAATAATTAAATCTCTTTTAGTATTTCTTTTACAAATAAAGAGATTTTTAATTTTATCTCGTCAGTGATTTTACTTACTCAAATACGATTACGATTTTTTAGATATTTTCTATTTATCGTATGTATTCTATCGGGCAAAATATAGGAAGTTTTTTCTATTTTATGTCTTTTAGAAAAATATTTAGATAACTCAATGGAATATTCATTTAAACAATGAGTTGACATTTCAACAATTAGACATCTATCAATTAATTTTTCATTATCACTAATAACCAAAACAGGACGATATTTGTTTAAATCAATTCCTTTGTAATTTTTCAAATCGGTTTCCTTGACTAAATATATAACTCATTTTTTGGAAGTCGTTTTTATCATATTTGAGATTATAACAAAACACTCAACAACACCGAGAAATCGTGTATACATTTAACATTGGTGGAATGAAAATTAATTAATCGACAAACTTAACTTTTATATTTGTTCAAACATTTCCTTGCATATGTTTTTCTCAGGTGTACATGACACCTTTCAATTGACGCCGCCACTACAGTTACAATTTAATCTTTTACATTACATCTAACAGTTTAAGGTGTGTAGTAATTATGTAAAACGATTGTATCCAATGGTTTCTTTGTCTCTTAGATTAAAAATTAATTGTTTATTTTTATAATTCATATTGAACTAGTTCTTTTATGATATGAGACGGTTCACTTAATTAAACTATTTTATTGATTATTGGGGAATAACAGTTTGTCGATTAATTAATTTTCAATCCAAAATAGAAATTCTTAGCGTAATCATTTTAAAAGAATAAAATGCACCCCATTAGGTAGATAACTTGTTGCATGTAAAGATTATGCAATGATGGGTGGGTTGATAAAGAATTTAGAAACTCTACACTTTACTTGACCTAATCTTCTTAGATTACTTCCTATGTATAATGCTTATTAATATTGTATTATTAATAAGCGAATAATTCATGTGGAGGTAGGATGGTCGGATACCTAGTGTTGGAAAACGGCTTAGTTTTTTCAGGAAAACGAATTGGTTATAAAAGAGATGCTATCTTTGAAGTGGTTTTTAACACAGGTATGTCC
>JAIRLV010000279.1 GCA_031259185.1 Elusimicrobiota bacterium
AAAAATTTATTATAAATATTTCATTAAACGAGGTTTTTATATGACCAATTTTGATAATGCAATATTGCTTTTATTTTGTCCAGACAAAAAAGGAATCGTTTCAAGAGTTTCAAATTTCATTTTTGAAAACGATGGAAATATTCTAAACGCTGACCAACATTGTGATAGCAAAACAAATATTTTTTATATGAGGATAGAATGGAATTTAGAAAATTTCAAAATTAAAAAAGAGAATATTTACGCGGAATTTTTTAAATATGTTGCCGATAATTTTGATATGCAATTTACTTTACATTTTTCAAAAAAAAAATTTAATTCGGCAATTTTCGTTTCACTATACGAGCATTGCTTAATTGATTTATTATTAAAAAATATAACAGGTGAGTTGAATACAAATTTTAAAGTTGTCATTGGCAATCATAAGGATATTGAAAAAACAGTAAAACATTATAATAAAGATTTAGAATATTTTTATATTCCAATTACAAAAGAAAATAAAATTAAACAAGAGCAAAAACAATTAGAAATTTTGAAAAGCTACAAAATAGATTTGATAATTTTAGCGAGATATATGCAAATTTTGTCAAACAATTTCATAAAAGAATATCCAAATAAAATAATTAATATTCATCATTCTTTTTTACCAGCTTTTATTGGCGCAAATCCATATAAACAAGCGTTTGAAAGAGGAGTTAAATTGATAGGAGCAACTAGTCATTATATTACTGAGTCTTTGGATGAGGGTCCAATTATAGAACAAGATATAATAAGAATTAGCCATAAAAATTCTGAAAAAGATTTAATCAATTTAGGGAAAGATCTAGAAAAATCGGTTTTATCAAAAGCTGTAAAATTACATTTAGAAAATAAAATTTTGGTAGACAATCAAAAAACTATTGTTTTTAACTAAATTTTATAAAAATATAATAACAATAACTTAATGAATAATATTTTTAAAGTAAATTATTTGTTATTAGATTTCAAAATTCTTAATGAATTAAAAATTGCTAATAGACAAACTCCCACGTCAGCAAAAACTGCTTCCCACATTGTAGCAATACCAAAACTTCCTAGTATCATAATTATAGACTTTATTCCTAATGCAAAAACTATATTTTGCCAAACTATTTTTTTAGTCATTTTCGCGATATCAATCGCTTCGACTAATTTGTAAGGTTCGTCAGTCATAAAAACAATATCTGCAGACTCTATTGCAGCATCCGTACCAACTCCACCCATTGCGATCCCAATATCAGCCATTGCTAGAACTGGGGCATCATTTATTCCATCGCCAATAAAAACTAATTTTGCATTTGCTTTCTTTTGTTTCTCTAGTAATTCTAATTTCTCTACTTTTTGATCTGGTAAAAGTTCTGTATATACTTCGTCAATATCAAGTTGTTTGGCAACCATTTCTCCACTTATTTTATTATCGCCTGTCAACATTACGGTTTTTGAAATTCCTCTTTTTTTCAATTCTTTAATAGCTTTTTTGCTATCAATTCTAATTTCATCTGCAATAATTATACAACCGGCAAATTTGTTGTCAATTGCAACATAAACTTTTGTTCCTATATTATCAGCTTCGCTAAAATTTATCTTTCCAAAATCAATGTTTTCATTTTTCATATATTTTTCATTCCCGACTAATACGTCTTTTCCAAAAACTTTTGCATTAATTCCATATCCAGAAATTTCTTTATGATTTTCAATATTATTTTTATTTATTTCTTTTTTATTTGCTTTTAAAATAGAGGTAGCTATTGGATGATTAGAATAAAATTCAGCATTTGCGACAATTTCTAATATTTCGTCACTAGTGGTCCCATTAACAGTATAAATATTTTGAACTTCAAAAATCCCTTTTGTCAAAGTTCCGGTTTTGTCAAAAACAACTATATCAACATTATTTAAACTTTCTAAATAATTACTTCCTTTTATCATAATCCCTTGTTTAGACGCTCTACCGATTCCTCCAAAAAAACCGAGTGGAATAGAAATAACTAATGCGCAAGGACAAGAAATTACAAGAAATATTAAGCCTTTATTAATCCATTGCGACCATTCACCTCCTATAAGTAGTGGAGGAATTATTGAAATTAAAACTGCAAAAGCAACCACAAAAGGGGTATAATATCTTGAAAATTTAGTAATAAAGTTTTCAGTTTTAGACTTTTTCGTAGCCGCATTTTCTACTAAATCAATGATTTTTGATACAGTAGACTCCCCAAAAGTTTTTTCAACCTTGATACTAATTAGAGCACTTTTATTGATAGAGCCTGAAATTACGAAATCATTGACTTTAACTTTCCTTGGTAAAGCTTCTCCAGTAATTGCTTCAGTATCAAGAAAAGATTCGCCATTAATAATAGTCCCATCCAAAGGAATTTTTTCCCCAACTTTAACAATAATTATATCGCCAACTTTGACATCATTAGGAGAAATTTTTTTAATTTCATCGCCATTTCTTAGATTAGCAAAATCTGGTCTAATATCCATTAGTTCTGATATAGATTTTTTTGATTTTTCAACAACATAATCCTGCAAATACTCTCCAATTTTATAAAACAACATAACTCCGCAAGCTTCTGGATATTCTTTTATAAAAAAAGCGCCTATGCTAGCAATACTCATTAAAAAATTTTCATCAAAAACTTGCCCTTTGAATATATTTTTCAAAGCTTTAAAAACTATATCTACGCCAAAAATTATATAACTTATTAAAAATAAAATAAATTTTAATACAAAATTATCTCTTATTAACAACGCAAAAATAAAAATTATAATTCCAATAAATAATTGAATTAAAGATTTTTTGTTAAATTCATTATATCTCGGATAATCGTTTTGTTTTTTAATTTTTTCTTTTTCAATAATAATGGCATCTGCTTCATATTTATGAATAATTTCTTCAATTATTTTTTTTATATTTTTTACAACGCTATCCTTTTTCAGTTCAATAACTAAAGAGCTATTAAGGAAATTTATTTCTACAAAATTGATAGATTCTAATTTTTTTATACTATTTTCAATTTTTTGAACACAATTAGCGCAGCATAATCCTTTTATTAAATATTCTTTTCTCATTTCATATATTCCTTATTAAATGAAATTATATTAGATAAATAATTGCTCATATATTCAACTTATATTGCAAAATTTTTTTCCATTTATATTTATTTCAAATCAAAAATCAAAATAAAATATTTTTTAAAAGCAAAATTGGTAAAAGTTGCCCCTTATATATTAAATTTTTCAATTTCAATTTTTATATACTTTTATATATTATATATTAAAATTATCTTTATTAATGATTGTTCATATATTCAACTTTCATTGTAAAATTTTTATTCATTTATATGTTCAAAGCCTATGTCAAGAATATTTTTGATATGAGCATCGGCAAGCGAATAAAAAACGATTTTCCCATTTTTTCTATATTTAACTAAGTTCATCAGCCGCAAAGCTCTCAATTGATGAGAAATAGCAGATTTTGTCATATTCAAAAGTACAGATAAATCGCAAACACACATTTTTTCTATATTTAAAGCATATAAAATTTTAATTCTAGTCGGGGCAGAAAACATTTTATATAAGTTGGAAAGTCTAGTGATCTTGGCATTTTTTTGCATTTTTTTCTTTACTTTTTCTAAAATTTCGTTATGAATTACTTTACAATCACAAGTTATGGTTTTCGTCATATTTTAATCCTTTTATTCTATAGTTGAAAAACTATTCAATTATTTATATTATAACATAAAAATTGTACATTTGCAAATAAAAAGTTTTTATATATTATTTTACAATAAAATGATGAAAATAAAAATTTTGTCGAATTTAATTTATAGACGATTTTATAGTTTTTTGGTTTTATTAAGCAATATTTTAGAAAATATATATATAATTTTAATTTAGATGGTATAATAAAAATTCAAAAATCTACATTTTTTTAAAATAAAATTAATTAATATTATGATTAAATAATATATTTTAAACTTAAAAAACAAGTTTTATAATTATAATTTTATAAAATTTTCAAAAGATTTACTAGCTGGTTTGACATTTGCAGCTGTTGCTTTAGCTTAAAAATAGCTTTAGCTTTTGGGGTAAGCAGTGGCTCTTCGGCATCTAACTGGGCTATAACTGCGATCTTATCAGGTTTGATAATAAGCACAACTTTAGCCCTTCTTTTCAAATTTCTGGTTCTACTGGAGCTATGAGCGTTATTTTAGTAGGTCTTATTTCTAAGTATCAAATCCAAGTAATTTTGATTTTGACATTACTAGCAGGAATTATTTTATTAATATCTAGTTTTTTTTAATTGGAAAGTTAGTGTCACTTAATCATAGATATAACTGTTGTGCAGATTTTTCAAAAGCTTTGTCAAAAATTCCATGCAAAAAAAATAAAGGTATCATTTTCAGAGGTTCAAGCAAAAGTAAAAGATATGATGAAAAGATGTGATTTTGTAAATATAATTGGTAAGCAAAATTTTTTTTATCCTTTTCAAAAACTCAAAAATATAATAATATAAAATATATCTATTTTTAGTTTATTGTGAGAAAACAATTAAAAATGAAAGTCAAACAAAAGTTTAATATTGATGGAATGACATGCAGCGCGTGTAGTTTTAACATAGAAAAAAATATTAGAAAATTAGATGGTATCGTATATGTTAATGTTAATTTGATAAAAAACATAATGTTTGTTGAATTTGACGATGAAAAAATAAAAAATGACGATATAATAAAAGCCGTAATTGATTCAGGTTATAATGCTTATTTGTCACAAGAAAAAAATTCAAAAGAAAAAAGTAATGATTCAAATGTAATTATTTTGAATGAATTAACGCAAATGAAACTTCGTTTGTATTTAACTTTTATTTTTTTGATACCATTGATATATATTTCTATGGGACATATGTTGAGTTTTCCTTTGCCTAAAATATTTCACAATAACCAAAATAATTTAACTTTTGCATTTACACAATTTTTGCTAATATTACCAATTATTTTTGTAAATCTAAAATATTATCAACTTGGCTTCAAAACTTTATTTAAAGGTCATCCAAACATGGATTCATTAATAGCGATAGGTTCTTCTGCTGCAATTAGTCAGGGTATTGTTTCTATTTATAGCGTTGGCTATAACTTGGGACATAATGGTCTAAATTTAATAAAAAATTATAATATGGATTTATATTTTGAATCTGCTGCTATGATTTTGGCATTAATTAGTTTAGGAAAATATTTAGAATTGCTAGCAAAACACAAAACATCTGCAGCAATTACAAAATTAATGGATTTATCTCCTAAAAAAGCAATTATTTTAAAAGATGGGCTAGAAAAAGAAATTCCTATTGAAGAAGTTAATGTTGGCGATACTTTAATTGTCAAGTCTGGGCAAAGTATACCAACTGATGGAATTATAAGCGAAGGTAGCGGTTGTATTGATGAAGCCGCATTAACAGGCGAAAGTATGCCTACATGGAAAACTATAAACGATAAAGTAATCGGTGCAACAATTAATAAAGCCGGTTATTTTAAAATGAAAGCATTAAAAATTGGCGAGGATACGACATTTTCATGTATTATAAAACTTGTAGAAGAAGCTTCTAGTTCAAAAGCTCCTATTTCAAAATTGGTAGATAAAATAAGTGGAATTTTTGTTCCAATAGTTATAATCATAGCTTTTGTTTCAACTATAACTTGGTTTTTTTTAGGTTATCCTTTTAGTTTTGCACTTTCTATCGGAATTGCTGTTTTGATTATATCTTGTCCATGCGCGTTGGGGCTTGCAACTCCAACTGCTATTATGGTAGGAACTGGAAAAGCAGCACAAAATGGCATATTGATAAAATCTGCAGAAAGTTTAGAAATTTTGCACAAAGTTAAAACAATCGTGCTTGATAAAACTGGAACTTTAACGCAAGGCGCCCCAAAAGTTACAGATATTATTCCATCTAATAGTATTAACGAAAAAGAATTTTTGATTATAGCAAGTTCATTAGAAAAAGCTTCTCATCATCCTTTTGCTGATGCTATTATTGAAAAGGCTAATGAACAAAATATAAAAAATTTTTTGAATGTAACTAATTTTGAAATTATAGAAGGACAGGGAATAAAAGGAGAAATTGATAACAAAAAGATCTTAGCTGGGAATTTGAAAATTATGAAAGAAAATAATATTTTTTTAATAGAGAAATATGAAAAATATGAAGACAACTTTTCAAAAATGGGTAAAACAACATTATATTTTGCAAGAGACAATGAATTTTTAGGGATTATTGTAGTAGCTGATACATTAAAATCTAGTAGCAAGCGAGTTATAGATGAATTAAAAGCAATGAATATATCTATAATAATGTTGACAGGAGATAATGAAAAAACTGCAGAAGCGATTAAAAATCAATTAAACATTGATAAAGTAATAGCTGAAGTTTTACCACAGGATAAAGATAAAGAAATCAGAAATATCCAAGCTAAAAATCAGGTAGCAATGGTAGGAGATGGAATTAATGACGCACCTGCTTTGGCTAGAGCTGATGTTGGAATTGCAATCGGTGCTGGAACTGATATCGCAATTGAATCAGCAGATATTGTTTTAATAAAAAGCGATTTATTAGATGTTGTTTATGCTTTACAATTGAGTAAAGCTGTAATTAAAAATATTAAACAAAATTTGTTTTGGGCATTTTTTTATAATTGTCTTGGTATTCCATTAGCAGCAGGAATTTTTTATAATATTTTAGGGTGGAAATTGAATCCAATGTTTGCTGCTGGAGCTATGAGTTTAAGTTCAATCTGCGTTGTATTAAATGCTTTAAGGCTAAAATTATTTAAACCTGAATATAAAATAGAGAATAATGAAATAAGGATAAATAATTATATGGAAACAAAAAAAACTATAATAATAGAAGGTATGTCTTGTGAACATTGTTCAGCAAGAATTGAAAAACTTCTAAATGAAATTGATGGAGTAATAGCAAGCGTAGATTTAGACAAAAAGAGAGCTTTCTTGAATTTGTCGAAAGATATAAACGACGAAATTTTAAAAAAAGCAATAGAAAATGCTGGGTATAAAATTTTAAAAGTAGAGTAAAATCTATAAAACTCATAAAAAATACAAAAAAATTTTTATATTTTGAAATAAAGACGTTTAATAAACCTTTTTTTAAAAATTTGATTTGAAAAGAAAAAATATGATATGAAAAGGAATAAATTGTGAAACAAAAAAATATTGTAGTGTTTGGTTCTACTGGTAGTATTGGCAAAATGACTCTCGAAGTATTAGAAAATTTTTTGGACGAATATAAAATTTTAGCTTTATCTGCAAATACAAATCTAGAATTATTGAAAACACAAATAAAAAAATTCTTTCCTAAATATGTTATAATTTGTGATAAAAAGAAATGCGAATTATTTTTAAAAAATGATAAAGATTTTATAAAAAAATACAAATTGGAAGTTTTGTGTGGAGAAGAAGGATTAGTGAAAGTATTAGATATTAGCGACGATAAAATAGATTTTGCGATGATATGTGTTGTAGGAGCAATTGGATTAAAATCTATATACAAGTGTTTGCAAAAAGGGATTAAAATTGCACTTGCAAATAAAGAACCTATTGTTATTGCAGGTGAATTTTTGATGAAAGAAGCAAAAAAACACAATAATTTCATATTTCCAGTTGATAGTGAACATAGCGCAATTTTTCAATGTTTACTTGGCGAAAACAAAGATACAATTAGAAGGTTGATTATAACTGCATCAGGAGGCCCTTTTTATAAATATAACCTAAATGAATTAGAATATGTTTCAGTTACTGATGCTTTATCTCATCCTCGCTGGAAAATGGGAGAAAAAATAACTATAGATTCAGCAACTTTAATGAATAAAGGCTTTGAAGTTATAGAAGCTCATTATTTATTTGATATTCCACAAGAAAAAATAGAAGTTATTATTCATCCGGAATCAATCGTCCATTCTATGGTTGAATTTAATGATGGAAGTATAAAAGCTCAACTATGTGAGCCAGATATGAAAATTCCAATACAATATTCCATGACTTATCCAAATAGAAAAAATAAAATATTAAATGAAAATACGAGTTTTTGTGAAAAAAATTTTATTGATTTTCAGAAATTGAAACAAATAAATTTTGAGGCTATTGATTATAATAATCCAAAATATATCTGTCTAAAACTTGCAGTAGAAAGTTTAAAAAAAGGTAGTGACTATTTAACTGTATTAAATAGCGCCAATGAAGTTTTAGTCGAAATGTTTTTACGAAATAAAATAAAATTTTTAGATATCTCAAAAAGTTTAATAAAAATTTTGAAAAAACATAAACCTATAAAATTAAAAAGTGTTGACGAAGTAATAGAATTAGATAAAAAAACAAAAAAAGATATATATTCTTTTATTTAAAAAATTTTATTATTTAAATTGTTGCTGTAAGTAAAGATAAATTCCAATTTAATATAATATCTACCTTTTTTATTATAATATTTTTTTAGGTAAAAAAGAGCAAACGATATTTCAAATAAATGAAAATATTATGAAAAATGATAATTTAAGATGAGTTCCAAAATACAGTTGACGATCTAAAAAATGGAATATCAAAAACCTATTTTGACGGTATAAATAATAAAATCAAATTCGCAAATTATACATAAAAGAATTCGTCATTTAAAAGTAAAGGATGAAGCAAAACTGAAGAGATATTATTTATAAAAAATTCAACGAATAAATTTT
>JAIRLV010000010.1 GCA_031259185.1 Elusimicrobiota bacterium
CAAAAGCCAGAGGCATTATTAGAAAGAATTATTAGGGTAAGTTCTAATGAAGGAGATACAATTTTAGATTGTTTTTGTGGAGGCGGGACAACTATTGCAGTCGCCAACAAGTTAAATAGAAACTGGATTGGAATAGATCAATCAGTTCAAGCAATAAAAGTGACAGAATTAAGATTAAAAAGAGATTCAGGACTTTTTGAAAAACCTTTTGAAGTGAAATTGCATAAATACGATTACGATGAGTTGAAAAATAAAGATCCTTTTGAATTTCAAAATTTAGTTATAGAAAAATATGGTGGATTGCCAAATGTCAAGAAAAAAGGAGATTTAGGCATAGATGGAAGGATGAGTGATAATACTCCTATTCAAGTAAAAAAGAGCGAGAACATAGGACGAAATATAATAGATAACTTTAAGTCCGCAATAGAGAGGTATGATAATAAATTATTTTTGAAACGAATAGCTGAGAATAAAATAGTTGGGCATATAATAGCATTTTCATTTGGAACAGGAGCAATAGGAGAAGTTGCAAGATTAAAAATCAAAGAAAATATTTTGATAGAACTAAAAAGAGTAGACGATATACTTCTAATAGCAACGAAGCCGAAGATAACATTAGAATATAAAGAATTGTCAAAAGCTGAAAAAGAATTAAAAGAAATAGAAATTAAGGCAGAAGTTGAGAAAAAAAACGAAGTAGAGTTTTATTCATGGGATTTTGACTATAAAGAGAAGGATAAATTTAAAGCAGCAGTGATTAGAGATATAGTAGGAGTGCAGAGTATGAAATTAAAGGCAGGCGAATATAATATCGCAGTTAAAGTAGTCAATAAAGATGGATTAGAAAGTATAGAAGTAATAAAGCTTATTGTAAATGGCGGAGTGAAACAAATTTGAAAAATTATGTCATATTATATTTTAAAGGATAAAAAAATGTCTATAAAAAAAAGTTTAACTGTGAATAGTATTGAAGTTATTTTTGAAAACGAAAAAAATATTTTAGAAGTTATAAGAAAAGCTGGGATTCAAATGCCTACGCTTTGCTATAACACTGAATTATCAATTTATGGTTCTTGTAGGATGTGTATTGTAGAATGTGAAGGTATGGGAATAATTGCGTCTTGTTCTACCCCTCCACAAAACGGTATGAAAATCAAAACGCATACTGATGAAATTAGAGCAATTAGAAAAACAATTTTGGAATTACTTTTGGCAAATCACTCTCAAAATTGTTTTACATGTTCCAAAAGTATGAAATGTGACTTGCAAAAATTAGCAATGGAATATAATATTGATAAAATAAACTTTAAAAGAAGGAGTATTGAAGAACCAAAACTTGGTATGAAAGATCCTAATAAATGTATTCTTTGCGGTCAATGTGTCAGAGTTTGCGAGGAATTAGAAGGTATTGGAGCTGTAAATTTTTCATACAGAGGATCGAATACAAAAGTGATAGCGGCTTTTGATAAACCTCTAAAAACTATGGAATGTGTCAGTTGTGGACAATGTATTCAAGTATGCCCTACAGGCGCTTTGACAGTAATTTTTGATACTGAAAGAGTCTCAAAATATTTGAATGATAAAAATTACTTTACTATTGCCCAAATTGCTCCTTCTGTTCGTGTTGCGATTGGAGAAGAATTCGGTTTTGAACCTGGTGAATTGACTACAAAAAAAATGGTCACTGCTCTAAGAATGTTGGGTTTTGATAAGGTATTTGATACGACATATGGAGCAGATTTGACTATTATGGAGGAAGCGACTGAATTTTTAGAAAGAGTTGAAAATAAAGGAATTTTTCCTATGTTCACTTCTTGTTGTCCTGCAAGGGTCAATTTTATAGAAACTTTTTATCCAGATATGTTAGATCATCTATCATCTTGCAAATCTCCCCAACAAATGTTTGGAGCTGTAACAAAAGCATATTCAAATGAAATGTTAGGAGTAGAAAAAGATAAACTGAAAATTATTTCGATCATGCCTTGTACTGCAAAAAGAGGTGAAGCGATGAAAGATAAATTCAAAGTAGATGGAATTTCTGATATTGACTTTGTCTTGACAACTCAAGAAATAGCAAGAATGATTCATGAAAAAGGTATAGATTTCAAAAATTTACCTGAAACAGAATTTGACTCACCATTTAAAGAAGTTAGTGGAGCAGGAGTTATTTTTGGAAATACTGGCGGCGTAATGGAAGCGGCTTTAAGATTTGTCAAGGATTTTGACGACATTCCGCCAAAGCCAGACGATTTTAGGTTTCAAGAAGTCAGAGATAATCATGGAATAAAAGAAGCAACAATACGATTTAGAGGGAATGACGTGAATGTGGCAATAGTAGCAGGACTTGCAAATGCTAGATATATTCTGGAGGAAATAAAAACTGGAAAATCAAAATATCATTTTATTGAGATAATGACTTGTCCTAGAGGTTGTATATCTGGCGGAGGACAACCGATATCGCTAGAAAGAGATTTTAAAGAAAAAAGAATAAAAGGATTGTATAATGCAGATGAAAATTTAGTATTTCACAAATGCCAAGATAATCCGGATATAAAAAAAATATATAAAGATTTTTTAGAAAAACCAGGTAGTTATGAAGCGCATCATAAATTACATACATATTATCAAAAAAGCAGTCTAAAAAATAAATATCAAGATTAATTTTTTTAAAGAGATAATAAAGAGATAATAATGATAAAATTACCATTAAAGCGTTCAAAACTAGAAAAATATTTAAAAAATAACATTTTTACAATAACAGCAGAACTTTTTCCTCCAAAAGGAACAGATATTTCAAATTTTAAAAAAAAAGCTCTTATAATAAAAGATTACATAGTAGCTGTAAATATTACAGATAATCAAAGAGCTATTATGCGAACCAGTGCGCTTGCTCTTTCAAAAATAATTTTAGATTTAGGTTTAGAGCCAATTTATCAAATAACGACTAGAGATAGAAATATTTTAGCTTTGCAATCTGATATTTTAGGAGCAAGCATTCTTGGAATAAAAAATATTTTGGTTCTTGGTGGAGATCATCCCAAAAATGGAGATCACAAAAATGCAATTCCAGTCTATGAATTGGATTCGCTGGGACTTGTAAAAACTATCAAAACATTAGAAAACGGAACTGATTATGCAGGAAAAGTTTTAGCAGGGGTGCCAAAATTTTTTACTGGGACTGCACTAAATCCAAACTTAAAACCTATTGATAAAGCATTAGAGGAAATAAGAAAGAAAGAATTTGCGGGAAGTGATTTTTTTCAAACTCAACCGATTTTTAATATAAGCGATTTTTTAGAGTATAAAAAACTTTGCGATCCGCATAATAATAAAAATATATTAGTTGGAATAATGTTTTTGAAATCGTATAATTTTGCTAAAAAATTGGCGAATATACCAGGAATTAATATTCCTGAAAATATTTTAAAAAGACTAAAAAATTCTAATGATGAATTAAACGAAGGCATAAAAATTGCAAGTGAATTGATAAAAGAGTTAAAAGATAAAAAATATACGCAAGGCGTTCATATTATGGCTATTGGAGCTGAAGAATATATTCCCAAAATATTAGAAAAATTATAATTTTTCTAATAAAAAACTAAACGATAAAGTATCTTTTGTTTTATTTATTTTTTTATGAAACATTTTTTTTTAGTTTTAAAAAACGTTTAAAAGGATTTGACTAAATTATGCAATTAAAAATAGATAATATATATAAAAGCTATAATAAAAAGTTTGTTGTAAATGGTATAAGTTTGTATATAAATCAAGGTGAAATTGTTGGGCTTCTGGGACCAAATGGAGCTGGCAAAACTACGACTTTTTATTCAATAATTGGCATGATTTCTCCAAACAGCGGAAATATTTATTTAGATGATTTAAATATAACAAAATATCCAATGTATAAACGTGCGCAATTAGGAATAAGTTATCTAGCTCAAGAACCTTCTATTTTTAGAAAACTTACAGTAGAACAAAATATTATGGCGATCATTGAATTTTTAGATATATCAAAAAATGAGAAAAAAGAAAAATTATATGGTCTGTTAGAGGAGTTAAATTTAACACATTTGCGAAAAAGATTAGCATATTCTTTGTCTGGTGGTGAAAAAAGGCGAGTAGAAATTGCTAGAGCTCTTGTTAATACTCCCAAATTTGTGCTTTTTGATGAACCTTTTGTTGGGATTGACCCAATTGCAGTAGACGATATTCAAAAAATAGCTTTTGATTTAAAAAGTAGAGGTTTTGGAATATTGATAACAGACCACAATGTCAGAGAAACTCTTGAAATTATTGACAGAGCTTATATTGTTTCAAAAGGACAGTTATTGCTTGAAGGAACTGCTATAGACTTGATAAATAATGAGGAAGCTAGGAGAGTATATTTAGGTGAAAAGTTTAATATGTAGTAATAAAAATAAAGTTTTGAGAATAAAAAAAAATTTTTTTTGTTTCTATTTTAAAGCGGTAATGTTTTTAGCATTATTTTTATTTTTATTTCAAAATTTATTTTGTTATGAAAAAATTTTTTTTACGAAAGACCAAGTAGTTTTTGGAGATGGAGATACTTTTGCATTAAATATAGATGATAAAGAGATACAGATTAGATTTTTGGGGGTTGACACTCCTGAAAGGCAGGGGGATATTTTTACAAAAGATCAATATTTAGGTCTTGAAGCATCCGAATTTACAAAACAACAAATTCAAAACGCAAAAAGTTTATATTATGTTCCATTTAAAAATGATAAATATGGTCGGACTTTGGCATTTGTTTTTGTCGATGACGAGCTTTTATCGTTAAAAATTATAAATGTTGGACTTGGTTATGAAACAGTATCTTTTTATAAAAACAAATATCCAAAAGCTGATGATAGCGAATTTAGTAAGTGGGATGAAAAGGTAAGATTAGCTGCCCAAGAAGTTGGTACCCCAAACTTCCAAAATCCTTTTTATTGGAGACAAAAAAATAAACTGATCGATTTAAAATAAATTTAAAATAAATATGAAATAAATGTAAATTTGAAAAAAAAAAGAAAACTAGTAATTTGCATAAAAATGTTACTTATATAATTGTATCCAATAAAATCCATTATCATAGTTAAGTTTCAAATCAATTCCCAGCGTATGTTTTAAATTGTTTTCTGTTAGAATATCTTTTTTATCTCCAATTTTGTGAATTTTGCCTTTTTTCATCAAAATGACATTGTTGATTTCTGGAATAATTTCTTCAACATTGTGAGTCACAAAAATTAGGTTTATTCCATTTGAAACAAGTTTTCTCAAAGTATTCAAAAAATCAATTTTTGAAGCGACATCAAGTCCATTACAAGGTTCATCCAAAATTATTAATTTTGGTCTAAAAACTAATGCTCTTCCAATAAGAGTTTTTTTTTGTTCTCCACTAGAAAGAGTCTTATAAATTCTATGAGATAAATTTTGAATATTTAATTGTTCTAAAATTTCATTAGCTCTTCTGTTTTGAATTTTGTTCACTTTTTGCCAGACGCCAATACTTGAAAAAAACCCGGACAAAATTATGTTTTTTACAGTAGCATATTCATCGTATTGTTTTTGCAATTCATCGCTTACAATTGCAATTTTTTTTCTTAGATCCCAAAGGTTTGTTCCAACTATATTGTTCCCATAAATCTCAACTTCACCTTTTGAAGGATAGATCATAGTAGAAATACTTTTCAATAAAAATGATTTCCCACAGCCATTTTTTCCAATTATAGCCCAATTTTCATATTCATTAATACTAAAAGAAATATTTTTAATGATATAATTATTATCACGAATTATAGAAATATTTTTTACATTGAGAATTTTTTTTACTTTTTTGTTCATTTTTATTTTAACAATTTTATATTTATTTTAATAAAGAATATGGAGTCTAATTATAATTTTTTTTGAGATTAAAAAAAATTTTTTTAATATAACGAATAATTTTTTTTATGATTTAACTGTATAAATTCAGTTTTTAATTTCACTCGTTATTTTTCTAAATCAAATATTTTTATTTGATCGCGAAGTTTTGCTGCCTTTTCAAAGTCCCAGTTATCAACTGCAATTTTCATTTCTTCTTTAAGCTCCTTTATTATGTCTTTTTTGTTTCTTGCAAAATATTCCAAATTCATTTTTTCTTTAAAAACATTTTTATTATTTTTGCTTTTATTTTCAACCTCACCTTTTTCTCCATAATCTGATAATTCTTTGTCAATATCTTTTTTTATAGTTTTTGGTGTGATATTATTTTTTATATTATAATCTATTTGGATTTGTCTACGTCTATTCATTTCCGAAATTGCTCTTTCCATAGATCCAGTTATTTCATCTGCAAACATTAAAATTTTTCCATTGACATTTCTAGCAGCTCGGCCAGAAGTTTGGATCAAAGATCTTTCGGAACGCAAAAATCCTTCTTTATCAGCATCCAGTATTATAACGAGCGATACTTCTGGCAAATCTAATCCTTCTCTTAAAAGATTTATACCGACTAAACAATCAAAATTTCCTTGCCTAAAATCTGTGAGAATCTTTACGCGAGCTAATGCATCAATTTCTGAATGAAGATATTTTGCTTTTATGTCATGTTCAATCAAATATTCTGTAAGTTCTTCTGCCATTTTTTTTGTTAAGGTTGTTATTAATATCCTTTCTTTTCTATCGATAACTTTATTTACTTCGTGAAAAACATTTTCCATCATGTTATTAGTCGGTCTAATACTAACAAGAGGATCAACCAGTCCAGTAGGTCTTATTATTTGTTCTACTATATTATTTTTAGATATTTCAATTTCATAATCTCCGGGAGTTGCAGAGACATAGATTACAGAATGAATTTTTTTTTCAAATTCGTCAAATTTTAATGGTCTATTATCCAAAGCTGATGGTAGTCTAAATCCATAATTAACAAGATTTTCTTTCCTAGCTCTATCGCCATTATACATGCCGCGTATTTGAGGAATTGCGATGTGAGATTCATCAATTATTGTCAAAAATTCATCTTCAAAATAATCTATCAAACAAAAAGGAGGTTCTCCTTCATTTCGTCCCGTTATATGCCTAGAGTAATTTTCAATTCCATTACAATAACCCATTTCATTCAAAATTTCTATATCGTATTCAACTTTTTGTTTTAATCTATATGCTTCTACCATTTTCTTTTCCGCTTCAAGTTGTTTCAATCTTATTGATAATTCATTTTTTATTTTTTTGATTGCATTTTCCAATTTTGTCTGTCGCATGACAAAATGTTTAGCTGGATATATTACAAATGTTTGCCTTTCATTTAACTTTTTACCTGTCAAAGGATCAAAAATTATCATTTTTTCAATTTCATCGTCAAAAAATTCTATGCGAAAAGCTGTTTCTAAATATGGTGGGAAAATATCAATAATATTCCCTTTTATTCTAAAACAACCTTGTTCGAAAAACTTATCATTCCTATTATATTGCAATGAAATCAGATCATTTAAAAAGTCTTTACGATTGAAACTCTTGTTTTTATCCAACATGATAATCATACCTTTATAATCGTCTGGAGAACCTAATCCGTAAATACAAGAAACGCTTGCAATAACTATACAATTTTTTTGCGTAAGAAGCGAAGTAGTTGTTCTCAATCTCAATCTATCTATTTTTTCGTTTACGGCAGCATCTTTTTCAATATATGTATCAGATTGAGGTATATATGCTTCCGGCTGATAATAGTCATAATAACTAATAAAATATTCTACTGCGTCATTTGGGAAAAAAGCTTTAAATTCGCTATAAAGTTGAGCTGCAAGAGTCTTATTTGGAGATAAAATTAAAGTCGGTTTATTGAATTTTTGGATGACATTCGCAATTGTAAAAGTTTTTCCAGAACCAGTCACGCCAAGTAAGATTTGATGATTTTTATTTTCATCCAAATTTTTTAAAAGTTCATTTATAGCTTTTGGTTGATCTCCAGACGGAGTAAATTTTGAAGTTAAATGGAATAAAGACAAAGAATTTTTGTTTTCAAATTTAGACATATTTTTTTATTATAATTTTTTTAAAAAGACAAATTTTTTAAACGGTACTTAATTTTATATTATAGCATAAATTTATATACAATTCAAAAATTCATTATAAATTTATATACGTAAATATATAGCAAAATAGTAAACAGAATATTTTTTTGGTTTTATTAAAATATTGCATATTGCATATTTTTATAAAGTATAAATGCAAAACAACCGCAATATATAGTATGATACCCCTATATATTGTATAGTTTATGTTTCATGAAACACATAGCAAAGTATTATATTTTTAATTTTTTACTAAAAATGAAATAGTAAAAAAAATAAGGAATTTGTAAATAAAAAGCTAATTTTTGCATAGCAAAATATTTTATATTTTATATTTTATAATTTATATTTTATATAAATTCAACACCTAATTTTCAAAAAATTTTGATAATTTTAAAATTCCTAATTCGTCAAAATGTTTGCCAATTATCTGCAATCCAATAGGCAATTTTTTTGTATCTTGTCCTATTGGAATAGAAATTGCAGGAACGCCAGCCAAATTTATTGAAATCGTGTATATATCTGACAAATACATTGACAGTGGATCGTTTAATTTTTCTCCAATTTTGAAAGCCGTAGTTGGAGTAGTAGGAGTTATAATAAAATCTACTTCGTTAGAAAATACTTTTTCATAATCTTTTGCAATTAAATTTCTTACTTTTTGTGCTTTTAGATAATATGCGTCGTAATATCCGCTTGATAATGAATATGTTCCTAGCATTATTCGTCTTTTTGCTTCATCCCCAAAACCCAATGTCCTAGTTTTTGTGTATTCTTCTATCAAATTTTGAGCGTCTTTTGCGCGGAAACCATATTTTACGCCGTCAAATCTTGCAAGATTTGCGCTTGCCTCGCTAGATGCAATGATATAATAGACTGCAACTGAATATTCGCTATGTGGTAGACTGATA
>JAIRLV010000253.1 GCA_031259185.1 Elusimicrobiota bacterium
CTTATAAATTAGCAAATAAAAAAATCTAGCTAGGATTTTATCATGTCATCAAAAAAAGAAATAATTTTGGAAGCAAAAAATATATCAAAAATTTATTATAGAGATGACAAAAGAGAAATTGATTTTCAATTTAAAGCACTACAAAATATAAATCTAGAAATTCTAAAAAATGAAATAGTTTGTATATTTGGCAGTTCTGGCGCAGGAAAAAGTACTTTGTTAAATATTTTGAGTGGAATTTCTAGTCCAACAGATGGGCTAGTTTATTTAGATGGAAATATTTTGCCATATCACAATGATGAAAAAATGGCATCTATTAGACGCAAAAAATTTGGATTTATATTTCAATTTTATAATTTATTGTCAGAATTCACAGTTCTGGAGAATGTTATGCTTCCTATGATGTTAGATGCAAAAGCGAGCTTTGCTGAAATATGTGATAAATCTATTGATCTACTTGAAAGATTGGGACTAAAAGAAAAGCTAAAAAATTTTCCGATACAATTATCTGGCGGGGAAAAACAAAGAGTCGCTATAGCTAGAGCGCTTATAAATGATGCTGATATAATTTTTGCTGATGAGCCGACAGGGAATCTAGACGACAAAAATAGTGAAAATATTTATGAAATATTAGAAAAAATTTGGAGTGAACAAGGTACTACTATTATTATGGTTTCACACGATAAAAGAATAAAATTTTCAAAATATAAAACTATCAAGCTAGAAGCTGGAAAATTGATACAATAAAATGTCTTTAGATTTTTATTTTCCCTGCTAATTGTCCACAAGCAGCTTTTATTTTATTGCCTTTTGAATTTCTAACGGTAACACTAACCCCTTTATCAACCAAAATATTATAAAATCTGTTTATATCAACTTTATTTGGAACCTTTAAATATTTATTTGATGTTGCGGCTGGATTATATGAAATTATATTAACTTTTGCTTTGTGATCTTTTGCAAAATTTGCTAGTTCAAACGCATCTCTTTTAGAATCATTTATTCCTTTTAACAACATATATTCAAATGTTATTATTCTATTTGTTTTTTCAAAATAATTTTTACATGCTCTCGATAATTGCGTAATTGTATATTTTTCTGCAATTGGCATTATAGATTTTCTTTTTGCTTGATTTGCAGTATGTAAAGAAACTGCAAGATTTATTTGTAAATTTATATTTTTTATTGCTTCTATCCCTGAAACAATTCCGCTTGTAGAAATAGTTATCCTCCTAGCCGCTATATTAAAACCATTCTTATCATTCATTATTTGTAAAGCGTTTTTTATATTATCAAAATTATCAAAAGGTTCGCCTATACCCATAAAAACAAAATTGTCTATTTCAATATTTTCTATAAACTTTATATACCAAATCTGTTCTATTATTTCCGCGACATCTAAATTTCTTTTGAATTTCATCATTCCGCTGGCGCAAAAAACACAAGCCATTTTACAGCCAACTTGTGAAGAAATACATAAAGTTTTTCTTTTTTTACTAGAAATTACAACTGTTTCTATAACATTTTTATCAGAAAGTTCAAACAAATATTTTATAGTTCCATCGTCACTATTTAAAGACTCTACTTTTTCAAAAACAGATATTTTAAAATTATTATCAAAAAAAAGTCTTATATCTTTTTGAATATCTGACATTTGTTCAAAATTTTTAGCGCCTTTTTTGTAAATCCAAGAAAAAATTTGTTTTGCTTTATATTTTGGAATTTTTAGTTTTTCACATATAATTTGTAATTCTGTTAATGAAAAATTTTTGATATTTTTTTTGAGAATTTTTGCTTGCTTTTGATTTAGATTTAATATATTTGACATAATTTTTTATTATAACATTTAAAAAGATAAAAATCCATAAAAAATAATGGAAAATATCATTTATATATTTTAGATTTAGGTTTTTTATTTTATAAAATATATTTTGCGAATAATTCTTATATTTAATTAATAGTAAAATTTATCCTCTAGGATGATATTTTTTGTGTTGCTTTTGAAGTTTTGTTTTGTTTAAATGAGTATAAAGCTGAGTAGTAGAAATATTGCTGTGTCCTAACAATTCTTGGACTATTTTTAAATCTGCGTCATTTTCCAATAAATGAGTGGCGAAAGAATGTCGTAAAGTATGCGGCGTAATATTTTTATTTATCCCAGACATCAATGCGTATTTTTTTAATATTTTCCAAAATCCAGTTCTAGAAAATTTTCTATTCCAGTTGCTAATAAATAAATATTTTTGTTCCACGAAAGCAGAATCTATATTGTTTTTTTGCTCCAAATATTCTAAAATTAAATTTTTTGAGATATCGTTAATAGGAATTATTCGTTCTTTACTCCCTTTTCCCATACATTTTATAAAATTTTCATTTAAGTCAATATTATTTTTTTCCAAATCTAAAAGTTCAGATATCCGCATCCCGGTAGAATAAAGAAGTTCTAACATTGCTTTATCTCTTAAACCGTTCAAATTTTTTGTATTAGGTTTTGATAACAATAATTCTATTTCTAGAATTGTCAAATATTCAGGTAATTCAAAAGAAATTTTGGGAGTTGATAAATTTATAGTTGGATCATTTTTTGTATAATCTTCCAAAATTAAAAACCTATGAAAAGATTTTATAGATACTCCGAATCTCGCAATTGTTTTTGTTGTTAAATTTTGTTGTTTTTTCCCCCATAAATAATTAATAATGTCATTATGCTGAATATTCATCAAATCTAAATCATTTTTTTTTATAAAATCTATATATTGGATCAAATCTGCTTTATAAGAATCTAATGTATTCTTGGATAAATTTCGCTCTATCTTTAAATAATTAGTAAAAATTTTTACATAATTTTCTAAAACTTCTGCATTATTTATAGCCATTAGAACTTTGGTCTCCTTGTAGTAATGCACACTAGTCTAGAGAATAATTTCTAGTTATATTCTTAAAAAAATATTTGCAAGTGTTCATATTTTAATTAGAGTTTAAAAGTTATGAAAAAAATTTTAAAAAGAAATTACATAAAAATAAAAAATGTTTTGTATTTATTTTAGTATGGGATCAAAAAAATAGCGGTATTTTAGAGATAAAATTGCGAAAAACAAAGGCTCTATTATCATTAAAATTGTGAAAATAAAAATATTTTAAAGTTAAATAAAAAAACATAAAAAATTAATAATTTTTTTTAAGGTAAAAACGATTGAAAGAAACTAGTATTTAAATTTGAAAAAAATAATCTTAAAAGACATATATGAATTTGTTAATAATCAAGATACACATATTTAGTTTTCACTTACAGAATTTTTCTTTGTAAATTTTTATGCTTTTTTCTATTATTTTTTCTGCATTTTTTTTCCCTAAAATTCTTTCTACGACAACTTTTTTGAGTTCTAAGTTTTTGTAGACTTCAAAAAAATGTCTTATTTCTTCAAAAGTATGTATCGGTAATTCAGAAATATCTTTATATTGATTTAGAGATGGATCTTGGGAGGGGATTGCTATAATTTTCTTATCCGTTTCGTCATTATCTTTTATATCAATTACTCCTATCGGATAACATTCGACTAAAGTCAATGGCAAAATTTTTTGGGAACAAAGAACCAATACATCAAGAGGATCGTTATCTTCCGCATATGTCAATGGGATAAAACCATAATTCGCAGGATAATGCATAGATGTATATAAAACTCTATCTAATTTTAAGAATCCTGTTTCTTTATCAAGCTCATATTTGCATTGTGTACCTTTTGAGATTTCAATGACAGCTACAAACTTTTTTTCTGAAATTCTTTTTCTATCTATGTCATGCCAAACATTCATAATTTTGTTTCCTTACATTTTAATTAAAATTTATTTTTTATAACCTTACTAATTCTTGCCCAGATTTTACTTGTTCTCCTTTTGAGATTAATACTGCGGAAATTTTACCAGCTGATTTTGCTTTTATTTCTGTTTCCATTTTCATAGCTTCTATTACAAGTAATGTTTGCCCCTCACTAATATTATCTCCAACATTGATTAAGACTTTTACGATTACTCCCGGTATAGGAGCTTTTATAGATTCGCCAATGCTTGTAGTGTTAGCATTAAAATTATTTGTCTCTGCCACACCTTCTTTAATGTCAAAATTGTAGTCGTTACCATTGACTTTTGCTCTGTTCCCATCAAGAATAACGGAATAATTTTTATTATTTATTGAAACTGTATAAGAATTATTTATAGCTTTTTCTTTTTTAGTATTTGTATCAATTTTTCTTACCATAACTTTTGTTTTTCCCAGTAAGAAATCAATTCCTTTTTCTTTGCAACTTCCAGCAATAAAAATATTTTCATCTGTAAAAGGCAAGCCTTTTTCCTCTAACATTTTTTTTGCAGCAGCAATACCTTTTTTAGGATCTTTTTCATTTAAATCGATTGGGTTTTCTGTCGTAGGTTCTAGTTGTAATTGTTCTTGCGCAATTTTAATAACTTCTGGATCTGGAGCGACTGGAGTTTTCCCGAAATAACCTAAAACCATTTTACCGTAACCTTCTGCAATTTTTTTCCACCTCCCAAACATAACATTATTAAAAGATTGTTGAAAATAAAATTGCGCTACAGGAGTAACGCTTGTCCCAAATCCGCCTTTCTTAACGACTTCTCCCATTTCTTTAATAATATCTTGAAATTTATCCATAATTCCATTATCTCTGAGCATTTGCGTATTTGCAGTCAATGCTCCTCCAGGTAACGGAGAAAATGGAATTATTGGTTCAACCTTCGCAGCTTCTGGTGGTAAAAAATAATCTTTCATGCAATCCTTAAAAACTTCTTCTGTTTTTAAAACTTTTTCTATATCTAACCCTAAATCGTAATTTGTTCCTCTTAAAGCATGCCAAAGCGTAACTATATCAGGATGCGAAGTTCCTCCCGAAACTGGAACCATAGCTAAGTCTAACCCATCTGCTCCTGCATCAAGAGCTGCTTTGTGGCAGATGACACTTATTCCAGCCGTCTCATGCGTATGAAATTTAATCTCTATTTCTGACGGCAACATTGATTTCGCTATCTTTATAGTCTCGTAGACCGTATTAGGCGTAGAAGTGCCAGACGCATCTTTAAAGCAAATTGAATGAAACTCAATATTCGCATCTAATATATTTTGCAAAACTTTTTTATAAAATTCTGGATCATGCGCACCGCTACATCCAGGAGGCAATGCCATCATCGCAATTGCGATTTCATGTTTTAATCCAGCTTCGACAATACACTGCCCACTATAAATCAAATTATTAACATCGTTTAAGGCGTCAAAATTTCTAATAGTCGTCATGCCGTGTTTTTTAAACAATTGAGCATGCAATTTGATCATATCTCTTGGCTGTGAATCCAAGCCTACAACATTCACTCCTCTCGCCAAACTTTGCAAATTTATATCGTTTCCAACAGTTTTTCTAAATGTATCCATCATATCAAAAGCATCTTCATTACAATAAAAATACATAGATTGAAATCTAGCGCCGCCTCCAGCTTCAAAATTTTTAATTCCAGCTTCTCTTGCAGCCACGACAGCTGGAATGAAATCTTTTGTCAAAACTCTTGCGCCAAATACTGATTGAAAGCCATCTCTAAAAGATACATCCATAACTTTTATTTGTTTTTTTGCCATTTTATTTAAAGCTCCTTGTTTTTCTACATGTTTTATTAATTACAAATTAAAATTATATTATTTAATTCCTAAAAATTTTTTATTTATAAAGAATTTAGCCTAGTCTTTTAAAATTTTCAATATTTTAGATATTATTGTTAGTTTAAATCCATAATAATTTATGTTATTCATAGAATTTTTTATTTTTTAAGTTTTTGTCTTTTCCATATTTTTCTATTAAATTGCTATATATTTAACAATAAAATGATAAAAAATATCATTTATTATTGCTTCTCCTTCATCAATACTACAGCTTCAATCTCTATCAAAACATTTTGGGGCAATCTAGAAACTTCTACGCAACTTCTCGTAGGTTTATGAGTTGAAAAAAATTGTCCATAAATTTCGTTTACTGCTGCAAAATCATCCATATTTTTCAAAAATATTCCACATCTAACAATATTTTTTAAAGTTACTCCTGATTCCTTTATAATAGCTTCTAAATTTTCTAAAACTTGTCCTGTTTGTTCTTTTATATCATTTGATATTTTATTAGTTTTTGGGTCAATCGGAATTTGTCCTGAAATAAATAAAAAATCTCCTGCTATAATTCCTTGCGAATATGGACCTATTGGTAATGGCGCATGTTGAGTATTTATTATTTCCATTTTAAATAAATCCTTAAGTTATTTTAAATATTTATCTAATATTTCTTGTTTTTGCTTTGGAATTAATTTTAATTTATTTTCAAAATCTAAAATATGTTCTTCTATTTTATCTATTTCTGTGACTATTTTTTTCTGTTCTTTAATAGAAGGACAAGGAATCTTTATATTTTTAATTTTTTCAGCATTCAAATTAGCTTGCGTAAGAGTGACAGCATTTTCTCTAACTTGTTCCCAATAAAAGTCGGTTTTCGTAAAATAAAATAAATATTCTGCTAATATTCTATCGCTATTTAATATCAAACGAATCAAATAAGACGCAAATATCATCTCCTCATATTTATTTGATTTATAAATAACAGCCTTGCCAATACTCCCACTCCTAGCTATAACAATATCTTTGTCATTTAATAGAAATTGTTTTTTTATTTCTTCACTTGGGTTTATAAATTTTGCTTCATTTTTTGATTTTATAGTCCCATCATCATTTAAATCAGTAATTCTCAAATAACGAATTTTCCCTACATTCATAGCTTTATCTGTAAAACCATATTGTGTACTTGCGATATCTCCAATTTTTATAGTTTTATAATCTTTGTTATGATTATTATTTTCCATAATTTTTTTTATTTCACCTTCCAATCTCTCAGTATTTTTTTTTATTTCATTCTCTTTTTTCTCTAAAATTTCTATCTCGGCAACTATTTTCTCTTGTACCTCTACAGGCGGAAGCGGAATACTTATACTTTCTATATTTTTTTTTGAAATATTCTTTATCCCAATACCTGAAAAATTTTCTTCTATTAGTTTTAAATTATTTATTAAAAAAGTATATATATATTTTAGTTTTACATTTTTATCTTTATTTTTTAATATATATACATGGTCTGATGCTGAAAATTCGTTATTGACATAATGTATATTTGCGCTACCTCCGTCCCCTATCAATAACGCTTCGCAATCAAAATCGGCTGCATCGCATTTTTTTTTATCCATAGACGATATTATGAAATCTATATTCCCAATTTCTTTGGCAAACGATGCCGACCTTTCCCCTTTACCTAAAAATTCTAATATCTCTCCTAATTCAACTATTTCCCATCTACTCTCAATTTGTACTTCTTTTTTAGCATTCAAATTTATATTTTTTTCAAATGTAGCTCTGTAAAATATCATCATATCAATCAAATTTTGATAACTAATATTTTTTCGTAAACTCTCAGGTATTTCCAAATCAACGTCTCCCAAAAATGCTCTATAAATATATGTAGACGCTTTCTCTGGATTATCAAAAATTACTACATCAAAAAGACTAGTGCATTCATCAATAGTTTTGCCTCTTTGCATAGGATGTATCCCTTCTTGCCCTTTACGATTGCTGAATTCATAGCCAAGGAATCTCTTTTCTGCTTCTTTTTCGCCTGTCTTTACCAATACTATTCGCTGTCTATATGCAATTATGAAATACAATATTTTTTCTTTTTCTATTTCCAAAATCTTTGAAAAAAAATCTAATCCCTTATTAATTTTTTTCTTTTGATAATCTTTATAAATTTCATGGTTTATAATATTTTCATTCGGTTTTTTTTTCAATAACGTAATATAATCTTCAAAATTTATTCCATCCCAAACATGAGAAATATATTTTTTTATAGGTCTTTCTATACTATTTATTACAACATCTCTGTAATCTATAAAAAATTTTTCTACAGCTTTTTTTATGTTCTCATAAATTTCATTATTTCGCCTTCTCAAAAATAAAACAATAGTATGAATTCCAGCTGCCATAAAAGTATTAGAACCTAACTCTGTAATTCCTAAAATATCAAAATATTTAAAAATAATCTCTCTAGTATGCGTATAAATCCCTGTATTAGTCAAAATACTACTCGGCAAAATAATAGCGGCTATTCCGCCGTCTTTCAAAAGCTGTTTTGTCCTCTCAACAAACAAACATTCTATTTCTTTACTTTGATCTGTCAGATATTTATATAATTCAAAATCATTTTCTGCATTTTTATTTTTTAAATCAACTTTGAAAGAATTAACTGAATAAGGTGGATTTGAAACAACTATTGTAAACTTTTCTCGTTCTGTTATATCTATTTTTTTTAATCTTTCCACATAGCTTTTAGAATCCTTAAAACTATCAAGTCCATCGCCATAAATGATTCTAGCTAATCCATCGCCATAAAAATAACAACCGACTTTTGCAACTTTTACTAATCTCAAATCTTTTTCTATTCCATAAATATATTGCATCGCCCAACTATATTGATTATTTTGCCAAGTTTGGAGCTCTTTTTTTACATCAGGATAAATTGTGTTTTGCTCTAAATCTATTTCATCTATAATATTTTGATATTCTTCCATTACCTCAGTTATAAAATGACCGCTCCCTGCCGCATAATCTATAACTGCTGGTAATTTTGGAGTTTTTTGTTTTAATTCTTGGATAACTAATTCTCTTAGAGGTATAGATTTTATTATAAATCTTGCAATAGGTAATGGCGTAAAAAATTGGCCTGCTTTTTGTTTAAGTCCTGTCGTTAATAATCTTTCAAAAAAATTACTCAAATGCGCTTGTTTCCTGGGATATCTAATTTGGTATTTTTGTAATAATTCTACAACTTCTTTTAAAACTCTATGATTATCTTCAAACGTCTCATTGTCAAAAACTTCTTTTATTGCAAAGACATTGTTAAATCTTAGCCATTTTTTCTTTTTTTCAAGAAGCTCTTCTTTAGTTTTATAATTAAAATCGCTATCTTTTATCCCTTCAATTTCTTTTTGTAAAAACTCTAACATCCCCTCCCTATATAAATTTATAAGTCTTATTTGAAATTCTACTGGATTATCTGCATTTTCTTTCCATTGAAATTCTAGTACATCATCATCTCGTTTTTTTTCATCATAAATCTTTGCTAAAAATAAATTAAAAATTTT
>JAIRLV010000304.1 GCA_031259185.1 Elusimicrobiota bacterium
AAATCATGGTTTAATAATTCATGCTAAACATTGTATAAATAAAGTTAGTTATAAACTTATGCCTGATTATATAAATTTTATTTATGAAGAATTACCCGGAATAAAAGGCATAACACTCTGCGGTCTTGATTATTGCGGAACTACAAAAGAACAAAATTTAGAAATTGCTGTAAAGTTTTCGGAAATGAAACCGTATATTGAAAAATCTTTGGAAAATGCAATTGAAAAAAATTTTAAAATTCCGGTTTGTGTAACAGATATTCCATTATGTACAATAAATTATAAATATTGGAAATATTTTTCCTGTACAAGTAAATATCGTAAAAATTCAGCTTATAGTTCTCCTGAAATAAAAAAAACTGAAAATTTGAGATTACAGTTTAATACATCAAATCAATGCGGAACGTTTTCCGAAAAATGTAAAGCTTGTGATATAGAACCACATTGTTCAGGTACTTGGCGTGCTACGTGGGACGTACTTGGGAATTCTGAAATTTTGCCTATTAAAATAAAACATAGGTCGGCTTAATATGTATACACAAACAAATTATGAAAAAATAGAAGGAAATAGTTGTATTTTAAAATTTATACAATAAGAAAATATACCAATTATTTATAATTGGGATTGTGATTTATCTGTTAGACATTTTTGGCATAGTTTTTCTGAACTTGAACCGTTTTTTATATATAAAAATAGATTTTTCTCTGATTTTAAAAGAAATTATCATCAATTTTTTATGATATGTGATAAAAATAGCCAAGAAAAGTTTGTAGGATTTATATATTCGGCAAAATATGACAGAGAAAACGGTCATTTAGATATTTCTATTTATATTGATTATGAATATAGAAAAGGCTTAATGGCCGCCGAAGTGGGAATTTTATTTTGTGATTATTTATTTAAAAATTATCCTATAAGAAAAATTTATTTATCAAGTTATAGTGATAATATAACAAGTCTGGAATTTTCAAAAAGCGCCGGATTCTCTGAAGAAGGCAGATTAATAAAACACAAATATTTTAACGGAAAATATCATGATTTAATTACTTTAGGACTTTTTAGAGAAAATTTTTATCAAATACTTGAAAATATTATAAAAAAATTATGATTTATTTTACAAAAATAATAAATAATAATTTACTTAAAAATTATATTATAAATTATAAAAAAATAAAGTTTAAAAATTTTGAGTTTTGCGCACAAAAAATTCTTTCGAGATTATTAATAAAAAAATGTATTTGTAATAATTTTGATTTGAAATACAAAGATATTATATTTGAAAAATATTTTACAGGAAAACCGTTTATAAAAAATTATTCTTATATTTATTATAATATGTCTCATACAAATAGTGCAATTATTTGTAGTTTGAATAATTCTCCCGTAGGAATTGATATAGAAAAAATTCGTAATTTAAATAATTTAATATTTGATAAATATTTTTATGATAGAGAAAAAAAATATGTTATGAAGTCAGGTGGTTTAAAAAATAAAAATAAAAAATTTTTTGAAATTTTTACAAAAAAAGAAGCGTATATAAAATATTTCGGAGAGTGGGACTTTTTAGATTTTAGTCATGTTAATATTTTTAAAATAAATAAAAATATTAAGTTTTTAAATTTTGAAATATGTGATTTTTCTGTTTCCGTTTGTTTTAAAAATAAAGATTTTAATAAAAATATATTTAATATATCGCAAAAAAAATTAATCGAATTTGGAGTTAATAATGCTTAAATGCAAAAATCTAAATTTATATAAGCTTTTAAAAGACTCTTGTGAAAAATACTCAAATAATATTTTATTTGAGTTTCAAGATAAAAAAATAAATTATAATCAGTTTTTTATAGATGTACTTAATTTTGCAAAACAAAATAGTTTTAAAGATTCGAATATATTAATTTTAGGAAATTCTTCTTACGAATGGGCAATTGCATATTTTTCAGTTGCAATTTCTTCCGGTATTGCAATATTGGGACAAATTAATTTATCTCATGGAGAATTAGTTTCATTGTGTTCAAAATGTAAAATAAAAACTATAATTTGTGAACCACAAGCATTAAATATAAAAAATATTAATATTATAAAATTTGATAATATAAAAATAAATAATATGCAAAAATTTGATTGTAATAATAATCTTGATTATGAAAATATACCAGATAAAAAATTATGTACGATTGCATTTACTTCCGGAACAACTGATGAATCTAAAGGCGTGATGCTTTCACATAAAATTTATATTGCAATGTTCATGCAGGTTGTGATGTATACGAATACAAAAATAATGATGTTATTTTAAATATTTTGCCATTTTTTCATATGTTCGGACTTGTATGTGTATTATTGGCATCTATTATAAGCGGAAGCAAAATAGTTTTTAGTAATTTAAATAATTTTTTTAATGATATGAAATTTGTAAAACCTAGTTTTATTCATCTTGTTCCGGAAATGGTTAAATTCTTACTTAAGAGAATCCAAGCACTAGGTTTGCAGGAAGCTACAGGCGGCAATTTGAAAAAAATAATGTGCGGCGGAGCGCAAATTGATAAAAATACAGTTGAAGATTATAAAAATTTTGGAATAACAGTATCCGGATGTTACGGAATCACAGAATGCTCTCCGTGTATTAGTATTAATGCACTCCAAAAAAACAAAAATGGGACAGCAGGTATCGCTTTACCATGTAATAAAATTAAAATTGCTGATAATAATCAGGAGATTTTAGTTAAGGGCGATAATGTTATGATCGGTTATTATGAAAATGAAGAATTAACTAAACAAGTTATTACAGACGGCTGGTTTCATACTGGAGATATAGGTTTTATTGAAGATGGTTTTCTTACTGTAACCGGAAGAATTAAAAATTTAATTGTTTTGGAAAGTGGTAAAAAAATAAATCCTGAAGAAATCGAAAATATGTTTCTGGGTTGCTCCGAAATTAATGAAATTATTGTTTATGAATATAAAAATCAAATTCATGCAAAAATATTTTCTAAAAATTTTATAAAAAATGAAATCCAAAAAATTATAGATCAAGTAAACTCAAAATTGCCTATGTATAAACGAATTAATAAATTTGAATTATCAGATGTTCCATTAGAAAAGACATCTATTAATAAAATTAAACGGAGAAAATCAAATTATGAATCATAAAGAAATTTTTGATAATATAAAAAAAATTATTTTTAAAATCAAAAAAAATCTTACTTGTAATATATCAGAAGAAGATAATCTCGCCGATGATTTAGGTCTTTCATCATTTGAGATGTTGATATTTGTTCAAAATTTGAATTCAAAATTAAAAATAAATATTTCAGATAAAGACATAAGAGAAAATTTAAAAATACAAAATCTAATTAATTTTATTTTGAAATTAAAATAATATGAAAAAATTTTGCTATCTTGAAGTTATGATTAAACTTTTAAAAATAAACAAATTATATGTAATATCGATTATTATTAGAAAAGTAAAAGAAATTCCACGTCCTATATTATCGGCAATGTATACTAAATATTTAATCGATTCACTTTCATTGAAACGACCGTTAACAAATATCATATATCTTATATTAATTTATTTAGCATCAGAGATGTTATTATATTTTTATGATTCATGGAACAGTACGAGATATGAACCAAAAGCTCGTGAAGAAATCTCAAATATTTTAACGTCAGAGTTTCTTGAAAAAATATCAAAAATACCTTTAAAGCATTTTGAAAATTCGGAATTTTTAAATAAAAGCACTCTTGCTGCAAATGAACTAGTATCTACTTATTTTAATATTTTAAATTTTTCATTGGACGTAATTGTAAGTGTTATAACTATGTTTTCACTTATTGGAATAATTTTTGTAATTGATAAAATTATTCTTATAGCTTCCCTAGTTGCAATTATATTATATTTTTATATAAATAATTTAAGTAGTAAAGCTAGATTATCTCAGGAAAAAGAAATTATTCCGTTTGAAAGGCGTAAAAGATATTTTTCAAATATGCTTAACTCTTATAAAAATATTAAGAGTAGCAGACTTTATGATTCCGAAAACTTTTTTATAAATAAGTGGAAAATTAATTCTAAAAAAGTGATTGAAATTATAAATAAATTCTCAAAAAATTTTTTATTTTT
>JAIRLV010000002.1 GCA_031259185.1 Elusimicrobiota bacterium
TAGAGACAATTAGAAGGAATAAAAACTAAAAAAACAAAAAAAAGCAGAAAAATATAAAAAAAGCTATATAGAGAATGGTATATTTTTTAGTTTTTAAAAAATATAACAATAATAAAAAAGGTGAAAGTTATATCATTTGAACTGGATCAACAATTATTGAAACTTTTATAGCTTTTTTATCATTTTTATTTAATTTCACAAGTTCATCAATTTTTTGGCAGTAGAAAGTATCTAAATCTTTATTAAAAATATCGGCTTCAATAATTTTTATTAAAATTTGCCACCTAAAATTACTATTTTTTTTCTTAATTACAGGTTGATAAGCACCAATAATCTCTAAATGTTTTTTGTCCTTTAAAAATTCGTTATTTTTCAATATTTCATAAACCTTTTGTGCTTTTTTTTGTACTGATTCATTATCTTTCCCACGAAAATTTATCAAAACTAATTTTGAAAAAGGTGGATAATTCAACTCTTTTCGCCATTCAATTTCTTGTTTATAAAATGTTAAATAATCTAAATTTTTTGCATTCAAAATCGTATAATTTTCTGGATAATAAGTCTGAATAATGCCTGTACCTTTATTTTCTCGACCAGCTCTACCGAGAACTTGAACAAGCAAATTAAATGTTCTTTCACTTGCTCTAAAATCAGACAAATTTAAGGTAACATCTGCAGAAACGACTCCAACCAATGATAAATTTTTAAAATCGAATCCTTTTGCGAGCATCTGTGTCCCAAGTAAAATATCAATCTTTTTATTCTGAAAAGCTTTGTAAATTTCAAAATTATAATTTCTATCCTCTGAAAATGTATCTTTATCAAACCTTGCGATTTTTGCAAAAGGAAATAACTTTTTTATTTCTTTTTCGACTTTTTGAATCGCATTTCCAAAATATTTTATGTAGTGGCTTTTACATTCTGGACACTCTTTCACATTTTCAACCGAATATCCACAATAATGACATCTCAATTTTTCATCGTCACTATGATAAATTAAAGAAACGTCACATTTGGGGCATTTCATTATAAAACCACATTTTCTACAAAAAACAAAAGTTGAGTTGCCTCTTCTATTTAAAAAAAGTAAAACTTGTTCATTTTTGTTTAATTTATCCTCAATATTTTTTTTTAAAAAATCAGAAATTACACTAAAATTTTTTTTCAAAAATTCAAATTTCATGTCAATTATAGAAACTTCATTTTTTGAGATTTCGTCTCTTTTATTTAGCAGTGACTTTTTATTTTGAGCTTCTATTTCGTTTTTTGGTGCTTCGGTTCCTTTATTTAACATAGGTATAGCATTTTTTTCTTTTAAATAAGTTTTTTCATCCAATAAATCCGAAGCTTTATAAGGCAGTTCAAAAATCTCAAAATTATCTTTTCTATTAGTCGCTATATAAAAAGTCTCTACACTCGGAGTTGCACTTCCAAAAACTAAAGTCGCATTGTTCATTTGTGCTCGCCAATATGCGATTTTTCTGGCATCATAACTTGGTTTTGGTTCTTGTTTGTAAGAATCTTCTTGTTCTTCATCTATAATTATTAAACCTAAATTTCTAAAAGGTGCAAAAATTGCAGATCTTGCTCCTAACAATATTTTTATTTCACCATCTAGAATTTTTTCCAAAACAAGAAACCTTTGGCTATCTGGCATTTTACTATGCAAAACTCCAACTTTATCTCCAAATCTTGATTTTAATCTTATTAAAGTTTGTGGAGTCAAAGAAATTTCTGGAACTAAATAAATAACTTCTTTATCGATTTCCAAAGCCGTTTTTATAGAATTTAGATAAACTTCTGTCTTGCCACTACCCGCAACTCCAAAAAGCAAAAAAGATCTGGCATTGCCTCTTCTACTTATCGAAGGATTTTTTTTTATTTTTTCATTTGTTATATTTTTTTCAAAAGTATTTTCATTATTTTTATTTTCTCTTAAAATAGAATCATTAATTTTTTCAATTGCAATTTTTTGATATTTATTGGGCATTAAAAATTCTTTGCTGTAATAATTCTCTATCTTTTCAGATTCAAAATAATCATCAAGATAATCCTTTGTTGTCGAAGTTGCTTTTGGTAAAAAACTCCACAAACTTTCTCCAATTGAGCATAAATAATAATTTTTTATAGTTTCTGCTAAATTTAACATTTCTTGTGTAAAAAAATTGTTTTTATCAAGGACTTTCAAAATTGGTTTTAGTTTTTTTATATCAATATTTTCACCAATTTTTTTTTCATAAATTTTATAAATAATTGCCGTCATTTTTTTGGAGCCAAATTCTACTCTCACTCTTTTACCAATTTCTATTTCATCAAAAAATTTTTCTGAAACCGTATAATCAAAAATTTTGTCTATTGGAATAGGGAATAATACGCCTATTATTTTTACATCATTTTCATGCATTTTTGTTTTTCTTAAATCTTTTTTCAAAGATTAGTAATATGATTTTTCTTTAAACCCTATTCGTTTAATAACATACATTTTATTGAGCCTATAATTTAAAGCTAATAATAATTATATTACTTTTAAATCCTTTTGGTTTTTCATAATTGAATTATATAATTTCTAAACTCTGTTAAAATTTTTTGTAATTTGTACGAAATTTATCAATATTTTTTTGGAGTTCTAAAAATACCATAATTCATATATTATTTGATTTCGTATATTTTAAACTTTTACATTTACAAAAAAAGATCTTTTTTTAAAATCAACAGAAATTTTTGTGAGAGTGATACTTGTTGTTAAATACTTTTAATTATTTTTACCTTCGTTTTCTATTTAACAAATTCTATTAATAATTTACTTATATAACATTAATAATATAAATAAAAAATTTTTTATTTATATTTGTAAAGTTCGTAAATTTTTTTTATAACAGATTTTACAATTTTTATCATTTTTTTCAATCTTTTTTACGATTTTCAAAATTTTATTTTTTATAAATTCTTTATATTCTGTTTTAATAGAAATTTCTTTATCACAAAGAGGATATATCAATTTCAAGCCTTTTATATTCAATCCAAAAATTTCCTCCACAGCATGTTTATAAATATTCATCGTCAAATCAAAATCTGTATCTTTTTCAAATTCGTTTACTTTTTCACTAGTTTTATAATCAATTATAATGTATTCGTTTTCGCCAATTTTATCAATTCTATCAACTGTGCCTCTCACAAAAATATCGCCAACTTTCCAAGCAAAATTTTTCTCAACAGCAAGAATGCTATTTTTTTTATTTTGAAAATCTGAATTTTTTAACCAATTAACAAAAAGTTTTATTTTATGTTTATATTTTTCATTAAGCTCAATATCTTTTTTGAGTAAATTATTTTCTAAAATTTTTATAATTTTTTCATTAT
>JAIRLV010000086.1 GCA_031259185.1 Elusimicrobiota bacterium
TAATATGCTTGATTTAAAACTTATTAGTCCGGGTTTTAGTCAACTTCCTATGAATATGTGTTATCCAATAAAAGATCGAAGAGATTATGTAATTCAAGGATTGAATCAACAAATTACATCTCCAATTATATTATCAGAACAAAGAAAAATTTCTTATTCTACTGAAGAATTGCAACAACATGTTTTAGATTCATTAAATAGCAGAAAAATTTTATAAACTCACTTTTTGATTAAAGATAAATATATGATTATAATAAATTTATCATATACCGATAATTCCCACTTATTATAGATAAGGTAGTTGACATGGGAACAATTAAAGAAAGTTTAAAAGTTGAAGAAATAAAGGTAATAGAAAAATATACAATTGGAGTAAATACTCCTGAAAGTAGTACTCATCCATTTTCTCAATATAATGTAACACAAAAAAGCACAATGGCTAATATATCGGATGATGAATTGCCAGAAGATGAAAAGGGAAAAAATCCTTGGCCGTATGATATTTATGCTAAAAATTTTTCCAATCATATTAATCCACAAAGTATTTATGCAAAAATACAATTTCGAGTTGGAAACAAAAACGTAGGAAGCGCACAAAATCCACAATATGTACCAAACTGGGTAGATCTTAATGCTCATAGGGCAAATACTTATTTTAAAAGTTTAGACATTGAAGATAATGGCGGTATACAAAAACTTAGTATGGAACTTTATGATAAAGACTTTACTAACCTTGAATACCTTATACGAACCGCTGTTGCTTCTTCTCAATTATTATTAGGAGTTGAATCTGTAGTCTCTGAACAAAGTAGTATAACTGAATTAGAAGAACAACGAGATGCTGAACTACAACGAGCAGCAGAAAGGGCTGCATCTGTTGCAAGAACAAACTTTCAAAATAATTTTGGTTGGTTAATTGGAAATGACGACGTTAATACATTAGATAATAACAAAGTATATAAAAAAATATTTGAAACATTTCCAATAAAAAATTATCTTACAAAATTGTTAGAACAAAAAAAGGTTATACAAAAGTCTAATCTTGGAGATAATAACGTAACTACAGTTGATTTTCAAAATAACGAAGATGTTTCTAATAAGAAAAAAATTGAAATATTTAAAAATCATTTACAAATATTAGCAAAAACAATAGAAAATGAAAACGTATCAAATCATGAGCAACGTTCACAACAATTAAGAAATAATTCTCAAGGAGGATTTTTAAATTTAGATTCAGAACAAATTGAATCATACAGGAATTTTTTTGCATCATTTGCTGAGCAATTTTCTGGTTCTTTTAAAAAATTTATTCAAAAAGTTGCATATTCAACCGCATTAGGATCAACAACGAAAAATATAACAGACTTAAAAGAATTTTTAGAAAAATATTTTACTATTGGAAACGATCAATCAACACAACATGGAATATATAATGAAATAACGGGTTTATTTAATAATGGAAGAGACTTTAAAAATCTCATAAATAATATTACAACAAACATTTATAATGCCACAAACAATATATTAAACGGAAGCAAAATTGAATATTGTTTAAATAAAGATGGATGGTTTAGTGGCTATGGAGACATAGAAAAAAAATGGGAAAAATTTCAAAATAGTATAAGTACGTTTAATGATATTAAAAATTTTATAAATCCAAAAATAAATATAAAAAATGATAATAAATGGTTTACTTGGATATTAGATCCTTCTGAAAAATATGGTGAAATAAAAGAAAATGTTATTTTTAATATTAATGTTGGTTTTGACGATAGACATGAAACACTTATAGAACACATAGCAAATGTTTTAAGTGTTTTTTTTGACATTAAGCTTATTTCATCACAAGAATTAAAAACTACAGCGGGACATTTTATCCAATCATATAATCCTTCAACTGGTGAATTTACAACATCTAACATTCCAAATGGTAAATATTATATTAGTTTAGGAAGCTATTATAGTCTTTACAATCCAGATACAAATATAGATATTATAGGAGATGAGGGGAATGGTTCAGGAACTGATGCTTTTAATAATAAACTATTTGCAATGCTATATTTATGTCTTAATCAATATAGAACACACTTTAAAAATGGTATTGATGTATCTAAATCATTATGGGCCGTTAAAATAAAAGAATTAGAAGAACTTTTTAATACTAATATTGGTTTTAATAATGAATCTATAACTTCATCATATGCAACAAGTTTTTTATCATATCCAGCAAATATGAGCGAAAGTGAGATAAACAATGCTAAAAGTAACATCACATCAAATTCACAAAGTTATATAAATAATAATATAACACCGCCTAATAATCAAGCTCTTGCTGTTTATACAATAGATAGATGCCTTTCTGTAAATGGAACAAATGGTTTAAATTTAAACAGATCGTTTCTTATAACTCTTGAAGAAAGACAAACAAGATATTCAAATGAAGAAAGAAAATATTATTTTGTTAATAACAGTAACATATTAGTAAAAAAACTTACTGATATATCTGAAAAAGTTACTGAAGCATTAGACTTTTTACAAACATTAGAGGCCAATAAAGTTGCTGAAGCATTAAAAACTGAAAATTCACAATTATCCTCTACTATACAAAATATACAACGTAATTTAATGATGCAAGAAACAAAAGATTTAAGACTTCAACAAATAGCAAATGAACTTGCATCTAATCTTAGAATAGTAATAGGGTATGCAGATTTAAATTCAATATTTGAAGAACAAGATGCAAATGGAGAAGGGGAAAGAAGACAATCTGACGTTAATGGCAATACTTATAACAGGGGAACTACTGGTTATTTATGGAATACTTGGCTAGGAACACAAGGAGCAAACGCAAGATGGAATGAACTTTCTCATCATAATGCATCAGATAATTCTCTTTCTAATGATTTAAAATGGGATTCTATTATATTAAAAAAGAATCAAAATGTAATCAGGTCAGCTCCCTTTGAATATTTTATAAATAATGTAAAAGCAAAAATTACTAGACAAGGATTATATTATTCAATAGAAGCCTTTTCGATGACTTCTGAAATAATAAATAAGTTTAAAATAGTTCAAAAATATGCTGCTCTACGAGGAACCCCAGGTTCATTGCTTGCTTCTTTATTAAAATCATTTAATGAAAATATGTCTCCAGTCGAAGGCACAAACGTAAATCAAAATAGACAAGGAAAAGAGACTATGATGTATTTGGCATGGGGAGAAGTTGATTTTCCTATGGATAAATTACCAGCATGTTATGAAATAAAAACAGAAGGTGATACTACTGGAGCAAGTCTTGAAGAAGTAAAAATAGTACTACCGCTTGGCGGAGAAGAATCTCTAACCAGCACTAAAAAATTATATAAACCAATTGCATCATTATTAAATGATTTTTGTGCAAAATTTCCTATGCTTGTTTTGGTAAAAAATACACCAATTATGAATTTAGGACTTGATAAAGTTTATGGCATAAATACATCTGGAGAGCCTATAAATAATAAAGGTACTGTATTGTCAATTGTAAAAGAGGGAGATAGGTATAAAGCAATAGAAGCAAGTGAAAATTCTATTGCGACAAGAACAGCAGAGGGAAATTATGAAGATATGGTTATTAATACTGAAATAAAAAAATATCCATTAACTTGGGCTGTCCAAAGACTTCCAACCAGTAATGAAGCAAAAGACAAAATAATAATATGGTTTTATTATAAAAAACCAAGAAAGTATAGATATATTAGAAATTATGACTGGGGGCTTATAGATAATAATGTAGTAAAAACACTTGAAATAGAAAATAAAAATGAATTTGCTTCAATGTCTTCTTTTACTATTTATCATCCACAGACAAGGGGTATAAAACGTGGAGAGGCTGGTCTTAAAGCAAAAACAGAATCTGCGTTAGCATCAATAAATTCTATTAATTCTTATGGTATTACATCGGCTACTACTTATTCTATTCCAGAAGGAGAAGATCCAAAAACATCAATCCCAACAGTATTTGTAAATAAAGTATATAATCCATCAGGAGGGTCAGAACAAGAAATCAATTATTATAATACTATACAATCAATGTATGCAAATTCGGTTTTCCAAGGACAAATTACTGTAGTTGGAGATCCTGGCCTTTTTACTTCCACTAATATATGTCCTTATATGTATCCAATAAAAATAAATATGTATACCCCATCTTATATAGAAGAAAAAACGGCTAATGGAGAACCAACTGGTATCTTTAGAGAAGGAACAGAAAGAAATTATATGTCTGGTGTATATGTAGTTACTGGGTTTAAACATTCCATTTCAACTTCAGGAAATACTACTACAATAG
>JAIRLV010000037.1 GCA_031259185.1 Elusimicrobiota bacterium
TGAAATGAAAAATGAATTAGCTATAAAAGCATATAAAAATAATATGAATTTAAAAAAAATTTTAAAAGAAGAAAAACATAATCAAGAACAAAAAGAAGAAAATATTAAGTTAGAAAATAAGAAAAAGAATTTTTTTGATCCTGATTATATTGGTAATCTTGTTAATTTATTTTTATAAGGAGGAAACTATATGTTTCAAAAAATAAAAGGTTTTTTTGGAATTGAAGAAAGAAATTCTACGATTCCAAAAGAAATTATTGGAGGAATAATTACTTTCTTTTCAATGATTTATATTTGTAGCGTTCATCCAGGGATTATGGCTGCTGCTGGTCAAGATTTTGGCAGAGTGTTTACTGGAACAGCAATTGCGGCTGGTTTTGTAACCATATTGATGGGATTACTTGCAAAAATACCAATTGCTTTAGCTCCAGGTCTTGGTCTTAATGCTTTTGTGGCTTTTACTGTATGTGGAGCGTTAGGATTTTCTTGGCAAATGGCTTTAACGGCAGTGTTAGTTGAGGGTATATTATTTATTATACTTTCTCTTGCTGGTATTCGCCAAAAAATTATTTCTGCTATTCCAGATGTAATTAAAAAAGGGGTTGCATTAGGAATTGGATTGTTTATTGCTGTTATAGGACTTGCTAATGCTGGTATTTTAACTACTGGTGGAGGAACCGTAATTGGTATTAATTCAGTTACAAGCGGAGCTCCGCTTGTAGCGATTATTGGATTAAGTTTAATGATTTTATTATATACATTAAAAGTTCCAGGTTCTATTTTTATTGCCATAATTGCTTCAACGATAATTGGTATTCCATTGGGAGTAACTGCTTTATCTGAAAACTTTTCAATAATTGGATTGCCGTCTGCTCCATATTTTTTCCAGTTTGCATTTGATAAAATATTTACACTTGATTTTATTATTATAATAATTTCATTATTGTTTATAGACTTATTTGATACAGTCTCAACATTAGCTGGTGTAGCTATTCAAGGAAATTTACTTGATAAAAATGGTGAAATTATTAATTGTAAAAAAGCACTTTTAACTGATGCTATTGGTACAACATTTGGTTCATTATTTGGAATTACAACAGTAACAAGTTATATTGAAAGTTCTACCGGTGTTGCTTCTGGAGCAAGGACTGGTTTAGCTTCAGTTGTTACTGGAATATTATTTTTACTTGCTCTTATTTTTGCTCCATTATTTGCCTTAATTCCATCAGCGGCGACAGCTCCAGCACTTATTTTTGTTGGATTTTTAATGTTAGGCGCAATTTCTCAAATTGATCTTAAAGATACAGAAATAGGAATTCCTATTTTTATTACTATGCTTATGATTCCAATGAGTTATAGTATTTCTCAAGGTCTTGCTTTTGGTTTTATTGCTTATACTTTAGTAAAAATTTCAAAGAAGAAATTTAATGAAATTAGTATTGCTACTTGGATTCTTACGATATTATTTTTAATAAAAATTATATTTATTAGTGTTTGATTTTTTTAACGCCGTTTTAAAACGGCGTTTTTTATAAGGAGTTTTAATGTTAAAATTAGTTTTGCCTGTAATGCCAGAAGATAGATTAAGTTTAAAAGATACTTTTATTTTTTCATTACAGCAGGTTATGGCTTGTTTCTCGGCAACTGTTTTGGTTCCAATAATTGTAGGATTGCCTACAAATGTTGCGTTATTTTCGGCGGGTGTAGGAACATTAATTTATTTAATTTGTACTGGCTTTAAAGTGCCACAATTTCTTGGGAGTAGTTTTGCTTTTATTCCACCACTTATATCGGTATCACAAACGTTTGGTTGGGGTGCCGTGTCTGGTGCGATAATAGCATCAGGATTGTTTTACGCAATTGTATCAATTATAATTGGCAAAGTTGGTTTGGGATGGCTTGATAAAGTGTTTCCAGCTCCTGTTATTGGAGCGGTTATTGTTTCTATTGGGATGAGTTTACTTCCAGGAACAGTTACTGCTACTTTTGGTGGAGGAGACCCCTTAGTATTTTTAATTGGAATTATGACTGTTTTAATTATAGCATTTGTTTCAACAAAAGCAAAGGGATATTTTAAAGCAATACCAGTTTTAATAGGTTTAATTGTTGGATATTTTATTCAACTTATTATTGGCAGTTTTGTTCCTGCGTTAAAAATTGATTTTTCTAATGTAATTTCTGCTTCTTGGATTTCGTTTCCATTTGGTCCAGGTTTTGGAAAATATCAATTTTTACCAGTTCCAATTATAACATTTTTAATTGTTTCGTTAGCAACGATTACAGAGCATATTGGTGATAACTATACATTATCTTCAATTGTTGGCAGAGAATTTTATAAAGATCCTGGACTTCATAAAACTATTTTAGGAGATGGATTGGCTTCAGCATTTGCTGGATTTACAGGAAGTGTTGCAAATACTTCATATGGTGAAAGTTCTGCTACACAAGCGTTAAGTAAAGTTCATTCAGTAAGAATAATTGTAGGCGCTTCCATTATTGCTATATTACTTTCATTTTGTGGAAAATTTGGAGCGTTAGTAGCAACAATTCCAGCACCTGTATTAAATGGCGCGTGTCTTGCTTTATATGGAGCAATAGCTTCATCAGGTTTAAGAAGAATTGTAGACGCTGGTGTTAATTTTTCTGATAGTAGAAATTTAATAATTTGTTCAGTAATTATGACAATAGGTATTGGAGGAACAGCGTTTTCAATTGGACAATTTAGTCTCGGCGGAGTTGCTTTAGCCACTATAATTGGAATTATTTTAAATTTAATATTACCAAAAGATAAAGAATGTAAGAACGGTTGTTGTTCGTTTTAATAAAATAAATACATAGAAAAATTTCTATGTATATGGCGTGTTAGCCAAGATGGCAAAGGCGGCGCTCTGCAAAAGCGTTATCAAAGGTTCGAGTCCTTTACATGCCTATTTTAAAAGATAATTATATGAAAATAATTACAGAAGGAAAATTTGTAGATTACGATAAAATAGTGCCCCTTGTTAAAGGTGCTGATGATTATCATATTTCTAACGAGAAAGTTGATAGTAATGGAATAAAATATAAAAATATTCAAATAATAAAAGATGGGGATAAAAGAAAACAGGGGCTTGGATATAGGGTTACTCTTGATGTTTTAAAAAGAATGAAAACTGAAGGAGTGTTTCTTTCTACAAAAGCAAAACAAAAAGAAAATGCAGAAAAGCAAAAAGATTCTGATAGTTATAATTTAAGAAAAAATATTGAAAAAAAAGAAGAAGAAAGAATGAGAAAGGAGTTAACTCCTACAGAGTTTGATGATTGGATAATTAAAAGAAAAGAAAGAAAAGAAAAAGCACAAGCGAGGGCAAATACTTACAGAGGAACTGGAATTTATACTCCAAGGTCTTCTGTAAAAACATTAAAAGAAGAATTTAAAGAAGAAGTTGAAGATTTTGTAAAAGTTGAACAATTATTAAAGAAGAAGAAATAAATGAATTTTAACGAAGTAGTTCTTCTTCTTGAATGGAAAGAGGACTTAAAAAGAGGAAATGTTCTTTTACATTATACAGATGCTAATGGGTTAATAAATATATTAAAAACAAAAACTCTTAAAAAAAAGTGGTATGATTTTAATCAATATGCTTTGTCAGATAGAATATTTGGGAGAGTGAATAATGGATATGCTTATTTAAAAGACGGAACAAAAGTTAAACGCGCTGAATTAATGGATGAAAAAAGTGAAGTAAGAAAAAAGCAATTTGGAGAAATTGCTTTGGCGCGTCCTTCGTCAAATTATGTTTTAAAAACTCATATGAGTAAAAAACAAGAACAAAATAAACAAGAACAATTAAAAAAATTTTCAGGTAAGAATAATATTGCTGAATTAATATTGTATACCGATAATATAAAATCAAGTGTAAGAAATATAAAACATAGTAAAATAGCTGAATATAATTTAAAATGGTGGAGAAAACTTCAATTTTTGTTTGGAAAATTAGAAGAATTGTTTGAAAGTGTAAATGCTGTTTGGGCTATGAAAAAATATGATTTTACAGCAAAATTGTTAAATATAAAAGATATAAAATTTGTTCATAAAGAATGGGATAGGGAAAAAAAAGGAATAGTTAGTTATTTTTTTAAAAATTTTAAAAATGAAGAATATTTAACTATGTCTAGCCTTTATAAAGAAATAGAAAATTCATTTGAAAATTTTAATAAATCTGAAATAAATAAAGAAGGCGAAGAAAGATTTACTGAAGATATTCCACTTGATAAAAAATTTATTCAAATAAGATTATTAAATTATATTTTTGAAATAGACAAAGAAGAAATAAGGGAATTACATAATTTGATAAAAAGAAATAGTTATCTTTTTGTATCAGATTCTACATATAAAAAATTTATTAATTTAACCACTTGACAAAACAGCAAATAAAATATATAGTAAATTATGGATAAAATAGAAGAAGAATTTCTGGAAGAAGTTTTAAATACAAAAATAAAACCTAAATCAAGAAAGAAAGGAATTAATTCTAAAAGAAAAGGCTCAAATGGAGAAAGAGAAGTTTGTTCTTTATTGGAACAAAGATTTAAAGGATATTTTTTTAAAAGATCTCCTCAAAGTGGTGCTGCTGTAGGAGCAACTAATATTAAAAAAGTTGATACTTATAATAAGAACCATCTTGATGTATTTGCTGGAGATATTTTTTGTAGTGATGATAAGTTTAAATTTACTATAGAGGTAAAATTTCGTAAAGATGTTTCATTTTGGGATTTATTTAATAATTCAGAAATTTTTGAATGGTTTAAGCAGGCGCAACAACAAGCTAATATTACTGGTAAAATTCCATTACTTATTGTTAAATATAATAATAAACCATTTATAATTTATACTACTTGTATTGTAGATGATAAAATACAGGTTTTTAAAATAGGTGATTGGTGTTGTTATAGATTTGCTGATTTTTTTAGTCAAGATGATGATATGTTTTTTGAGGTAAAAAATGAATGAATTTTTTAAATATTATAATATTAATGATTATCACTCAACAGGAAAGGGATGGTTTAAATTAGTTAAACCAATTTTAGAAGCAGTTGATAGATATAATAAAGAACATTATAATATTTATACTGATGAAAAAATTGAAATTTTTGATATAAAAGAAAAGTTTGGTGGATTACGCATAAGTTTATCATATTATGTTCCAGAATTAGAGGCTTTAGTTAGCGAAGCTGAAGAAACTTCTTATAAAACTTGTGAAGAATGTGGTGCAGAAGAAAATGTTTCTACGGAAAAAATTACAGGATGGTATAAAACTTTATGTGATAATTGTCGTAAAAAGTTTGAGGAAAAAAGAAAAGAATGGCTGAAGTCTTAGAATTTTTATTTAAACATTTTTGGGTTAGTGTTGAACTACTTTTTGGAACATCAATTATTTCTTTTTTTATATATAAAGCAAGAAAAGAAATTTTTGGAGTTTTGATAAAAAGACAGACTACAATTAATAATTCATTAACTGATAGTAAAAAAAAACAATTGAATCATATGGATTTAAGCTGTTAGATTGGATAATTATTGATCAGCGATATAATGTTGAGAATGGTGAATTTATTAAAACAAATGATGTTTATTATTCTTGTAAAGATAAAAAAACTGGTATGATAAATAATGTTCGTTTTAATGGAGATTGTCCAGTAGAATATTATAAAAGAATTAAACGTTCTAAGATTAACGGGAAGAGGCCAGATTATACTTCTTTTAATATAAAAGAAAATAGATGGGTTGGAGATTATTTCTTTTATAAAGAGAAAAAAATAAATGGCATTGATGTAAATAACTGTTCTTGTATAATTCGTTATGATGACAATAAAATAGCAAAAATTTATATTCGTTATATGAAAGAAAATTATAAAGAAGATTTAGGAAGTTTAATAGATACGTCGAAATTGATAAAGCTAATAGAAAGTTTAGATTATAAACCTTGTTATATTTGGTTTCATTTAAATAATGAAAAACCATATTATGTAAAAAGTTTTTGTATTGGAAGATATATGGAGGGAAATAAAAAATGACGCAAATAGATGAGTATAAAGGAAATAAAGTTCTTACTATCAAAAGGGACGAAAACGATAAATATACCTTTAGTTTTGGCGTTCAAAAGGCAAAATTAATTATAGAAAATTTAGAAGATATAAAGAATTTTATAGCTGAAAATGATAAGAAAACAACCCCTTGATAAAAAGATAGCAGATACTATTTTTGACAAATTTTTGACAAATTTTTGACAAAAATAGTATTTTTTTGTCGAAGTTGGTTAATGTTTTTATAATGTTATAGTATATAAATAATATTTATATATATGTGTAATTTCGCGTGATTTTTAATTTTTTACAGTGTTTTGTCAATTT